>JBFRWQ010000258.1:0-18109 GCA_051439665.1 Microcystaceae cyanobacterium
CGTTTAGGGACTGTCAATAATCCCTGATCGGACGCGGGATAGATATAAATCCACCTGTGCCGTTACTTTTTGACTTGAACCGTACGGGTTTTTCACCGTGGAAGGCTTCCCCATCATAGCATATAACCTCCGGATAAATCCCTCCACCGCTCGACTACCACGCCTTCAAAGGACATGGCTATCTCTCGCTCGTTATTTTAGGTATAAAATTAAGTTGTTTAACGTTGATCAAGCTTTAAATAAGCATCATAGCTTACTCGGAGCCCCCTGCCTCCTGCCTCCTGCCTCCTACCCCCTGCCCATAACTATAGTATTACTCAATTTTTACAACTGTTAAAGTAACAATTTGTAAAAATCTTGTCTCCAAATGCACCAAGATAGCGCAAAGTAGTGGATAAACTGTTTTCAATTAGGAGTTATTCACCATGACTGATACCCAAGTTCTAGCTGCCTTGGTTGTTGCTTTAGTACCTGGAATTTTAGCTTTTCGTTTAGCGACGGAACTTTATAAGTAGATAACTCGTTTAATACAATAGGTAATGGCTCATCTCCTCTAGCTATCCTGTTTAACTCTGATTTACCATAGATTTCAACAGCTAGTTAGGCAATTACCTTTGATACGGATATCTGGTGATCAACCAGAAACGGGGCGTGTCTTTCTGCGCCCTATTTCCTACAATGGTATTCAGTTTTGAGTCTGCTATTTGTTAATCTTCCTCACCTGAAACGTGATATGAATCGTCCCTACTCTTCAGATTCGCCTTCCCCTAAAGTTAAACACAAGCGCCGTCGTTCTAAGGTAAAATCTTCTAAGAAAACACCTTCAGAACAATGGATGGCTGCGGAAATTATCCTAAAATTTGCCTTTAATGGTATTTTATCCTTGGCGGCGATCGCTGCCTTGACGAAATTGTTACCCTACCAATTTAATCAACAAGCTAAACTCAGAGAAGTTAGAGTAGAAGTCCAAGATACAGAACATCGAGTTAACGAACTAAGAGATAACTTAAACCGTAACTTTGATCCATTGCAAAGCCGTAAGATAATGCAGGAACAAAGCCAAATGATTGATCCAAGCCAAAGGCGCATTATCCTAGTAGAAAAGGAACAAGATAGCCAAGTCGCTGCCAAAATAACCCCATCTAACTAATTTTGGCTTAATAGTTGTTCTAAGAGTCCTTGTATTTTAGTTTGATAAGCGAGTTGGTTATGGGTAGAGAGATAATCTAATGCTCGTCGGTAATCAGCGATCGCTCCATTCCAATCTCCCCTCAGATGGTAAGTATAACCCCGTTCTCCATAGAGTCGCCCTTGATATCCTGTTTTCTGGCCAAAAAGAAGGGCGATGTCAAATTGCTCTAAAGCAGCGCTATAGTCTCCTAATTCCCGATAGGTAATACCTAAATTAATAAGGGCACGTAAATTCCAAGGATTTAAGTCTAAGGCGATCTGGTAATTGTGTAGCGCTGCAAATCGTTTACCTTGCCGACTATAACAGTTAGCACGGTTATTATAAGCTTGATCTAGTTGGGGATCAAGGGTAATGGCTAGGTCGTAGTCTTGGAGTGATTTTTGATATTGTTGGTTGTAAAAATACATTAAGCCCCGATTGTTATAATCCATAGCACTTTCGGGGTGATAACGTAAAAGTTGGGTGAGAAGGGCGATCGCTGTGGCGTAATCTCCGATTTGAGCCGATAATTTGATTTTGTTACGTAAATCTTGCTCAATTTTTCGTTGCTGATCAACTGAAACCTGACAATGTACCCAAATCTGTCGGTTTGCACCAGAGAGGGGCAATAATGAGGGGGATATTGGGGAGCGCTTGGTTGTTAACCTAATTTGAGTCATGGGTTTCATGGTATTCTTTTCTGTATTTTACTAAAGGTAAGTTTTACATTTTGAATTCAAGTGGTCAGTCTTAAAAGCGTCTATTTTAATTGAATCAGAAAAATCTGAGAAAGAGCTTAGAGATATCTACAATGGTCAAAGGGAGGTTTCCGAAATTTTCAACCCAAATAATGGTTAATTGATGTTTTTTTCACATTTTCTTTATAATTGGCTAACCATCCTAAAGCGAAAACCACTTGGGTTAAAAAAGGGTTGTGTCGGGAAATCATGCAATCATTCATGAGGAAAAGGGCTATGAATGGAGATTATGAAGATGTTATTCAATAAGTCAGTCAAGTGCTATTTGAGGCCATTCAAGACAGGGAAAAAAATTTATCCCAAGAAGTAAAGGAACTCGATGGTGAACTATATGAGAAAATTGCGCACAATAATTATGTATTTTCTCCTATTGTTTGATTTAGCTGCTTCATGATATATATCATATTAAGTCATCTGATTGGCTTAATTGCAAAAATTAACAAGGAACATAAACAAATGAGTGCTCCTCTTAAAAATAAAAACTTCTGGTGATGGCTCTCAAATCAAGTCACAATACTCACAATGTACAACTATAGCGAATAATGAGATACTCAGAAATTTAGGGAAAATATTTCCTTTTTCAAGTCTTGATCTAACATCCCTAATAAATTTGTTGAGGAATCACAACGGGTTTTCCCTTTTGATATTCAATAGTATAAGACACATTATTGGTACGAGAGGGACAACAAAGGGCATCTGTTGCACTATAGCGGTTAAAAACAGTAGTAAGGCGATTTTCTTGTGGTATATAGGTTCTAATCGCTGATCCATCGGTTCGAGAGGACATGGGAATGGGGGAGAGGGTTCCCGCAAATTTACCCTCAACAAAGACAAATTCTTGATACCCCATTGGCCGACACATTCCATCTGCGTTACTCATAGCCGATCGCAGAGTAGTTTTACCATATACTTGTATCGGTCCGAATAATGTCCAGCCCGCTTTAACCAGCGCTTGATCTTCAGGGGTTGAAGGTTGTCTTGCCTGTTCACCACAGCGCTCAAGATTGCTATATTCATCGTTTTTAGGGGCTTGGGGAATGCTTGCTCCTGCTTGATTCCAATTTTGAGGTTTTTCTTGTTCAAGCCAGCTTATCACCTCTTCTACAGGGTTAGCAGATACCATCATTGAGGATAGATGGAAGAGGGAAAAGGCAATAATTCCTACACCGATTTTATGTTTCAGTAACATATATATCCTAACTGATCAGAGCGCTCGCTAATCCTGTGTCAGTTAGATCAACCTTTACAAGGTCAGCGATTCAACTGGTAGGGGGCATTGTGGCCGAAACCCACTCTACATTCATTAACTGAGTATTTCTGGTCAATCTAATACTTTTCTTTGATTTATTTGGTGGGCGAAGCCCACCCTACATTCATTAACTAACAGCCACAGGGGGGTTAGAAGCAGAAGGACGACGATTAATCACTTGATCGATTAAGCCGTATTCTTTGGCTTCCTCGGCCGACATAAAGAAATCCCGTTCTGTATCTTCAGCAATCTGATCTAACGGTTTTCCTGTGCGATCAGCTAAATGATGATTCAGTAATCCTTTGAGGTAAAGAATTTCTTTGGCTTGAATTTCAATGTCTGTGGCCTGTCCCTGTGCGCCCCCCAAGGGTTGGTGAATCATAATACGGGAGTTGGGCAGACTCATTCGTTTCCCTGCTGCCCCTGCGTTGAGTAAAAATGCTCCCATACTAGCTGCCAAGCCAATACAGATGGTAGAAACGTCGGGACGAATTTGGTTCATGGTATCAAAAATACCTAAGCCCGCAGACACTGAACCACCAGGGGAGTTGATATAAAGGTAAATATCTTTTTCTGGGTCTTCAGCTTCTAAAAAGAGGAGTTGTGCCACAATCAAATTGGCACTTTCATCTTTCACTTCTGTTCCCAAAAAAACAATACGTTCCCGTAGCAGTCGGGAGTAGATGTCAAAGGCACGTTCACCTCGGCCTGAAGATTCAATAACGGTAGGAATCATATCCTTAATTAATTTTTTACCAGTCTTTTTTCTGATTGTAACGGTTTTTTAAGGGGATGGTAAGGCGGGATTGCCCACGATTACCTGTTCAAGTTGGGCAAGGGTGGTAGAAAAGTCATCGTTGACAATTTGACAGTCAAATTCATCACTGACGGCTATTTCCTCTTCCCCTTTCTCTAAACGTCGGGCGATCGCTTCTGGACTGTCTTGATTGCGATCGCGTAAACGTCGTTCGAGTTCTGCCACTGAAGGCGGTAAAATAAAGATACGAAAGGCAGTGGGGAAGGTCTGGCTAATTTTCCTTGCCCCCACTACTTCGATTTCGAGCAAGACGGTTTTTCCTTGAGCAATCAGTTGTTCAACTTGGGTACGTGGCGTTCCATACTGGTTTCCTGCGTATTCCGCCCATTCCAATAACGCATCCTGTTCAATCAGGGATTGAAAGTGGGGACGACTGCCCAAGTGATAGGATTTGCCGTCTTCTTCCCCTGGCCGAGGGGCACGTGTGGTGACGGAAATAGACAGATGAAGCTGGGGATGACGAGCGATTAGGGCTTTGACTAGAGTGCCTTTACCCACCCCACTCGGTCCGGTTATAACCACTAAATTACCCACTGATACACCCCGTTTTACCTTAAGTAGCTGGTTCTTTTTCTTTGCTGATCACAAAGCGATTAGCAACGGTTTCTGGTTGAATCGCTGATAGCACAACATGACATGAATCGGTAACAATAACCGCCCGTGTGCGACGACCATAGGTAGCATCAATCACTTGGCCTCGTTCACGAGCTTCTGTGATGATCCGTTTGATGGGAGCGGACTCTGGGCTAACAATTGCAATCACCCGGTTAGCGGATACGATATTGCCGAACCCAATGTTAATCAGTTGCATTTCCATTGCCATAGGTTTAAGCCTCCTGTGTGAGTAGTAAGTCCAATGGGTACGATCCCAATGTTATCGATAATAATTGAACCTTACGACGATCAATGTAATCTTACTCCCTATATTTTAGTTTCTTTTTCGCATTTTTACACTATTTTTTTCTAAATCATCTCAGTAATTCTCTATCTTAGGAAAGACTAAGAGATTATAAAAATTAATAGTGGTGCGCTAAAATCTATTATAACGCACCATTAACCAGAATTTTGACAAATTGTTGGCTATTGCCCTAGTCGCCTTCCACTTGCTCCCGATATTCTTGAGCAGAAAGAAGTTCTGTTTTTTCTTCAGCGTTGAGATTAATCCGCACTTTGACAAACCATCCTTCACCATAGGGATCATCAGCGATCAATTCGGGGGAGTCAATCATTTCGTCATTGCGGTCGGTCACTGTCCCTGAGACGGGCGCTTTTAAATCTTCTACCGCTTTTACTGATTCAACTGTACCAAATGACTCTTCAGCTTCGAGCGCTTCCCCAACTTCGGGAAGTTCGAGAAAAACGATGTCGCCTAATTGATCGACCGCAAAGGAGCTAATGCCAATGGTTGCGATCTCCCCATCTAAGCGAACATACTCATGGGAATCGAGATACTTTAAATCGTCTGGATATTCGAGGGTCATAGTTACTCCTATTCATCCGCAGCAAAGCATAAGTATATACTGTTTGTGGTTAACTTATGCAGAAACAGTTAGAGAAACTTGATTATTTGCTTCTTTATTTAATCTTAAGCTCTTATGTCCCTATGTGGAAGTGTGGGGAGTTTGGGAAGAGAGGGAAGAGGGGGGAGTGTGGGGAGAGGGTGAAGAGAGGAAAGAGATTGCTATTAGCTAATATAAGTCGTTATCTAAATATAAATTGAAGCTTAAGCCCTTTTAGAAGGTTATAGCATTACAAAATTAGGTATTTGACACTCTTTAAAGCTTGAAACCCAGTCATCCTTAACTTCTCACTTCATACTTTTAAGCTTAATCCACTCTCCTTCAACCTCTCCGACCATTTTTCCAGTCAAAGTAGGAGTTTTACTGCGATTAGGTGCAGTGATTAAGCTAATAATAGATTCTATTTGTTCAAATGTGGGATGATGGGGTAAATTCTCTTTTAAAAACTGACGAATGATTCGGCGTTGAATGGCTAAAGGAAACGATTTCAATAAAACTCGATTGATACTTTTTTGATCACGAGAAATCACCTCAGATGCTCCCTGCATCCCTACTTCTTCTAAATACTCTACTTCTGTTTGCAAAATTTCAGCCGTCTGTGCCAGCGCTTTTTCCACTTGTGGGTTAAATTGCTCTTTAAGAGAGGGAATAATCGCCAATCTTAAGCGATTCCTTGCATATTTTAAGCGCTGATTCACCGGATCCTGCCAAATGGGTAACTGGAATTGTTGACAAAATTCTAGGGTTTGTTGGCGAGAAACCGTTAACAAAGGACGAATGATCCTAATATCTGGCGTTAAATCTCTAACCCATCTTAATGCTTGTAATCCATCCATCCCTGATCCCCTAATTAGGTTATAGAGTAGGGTTTCAGTGCGATCGCTTTGAGTGTGGGCAACCACAAGCGCTTGAAAATTACCCTCTACTGCTATCTCAGTTAATGCCCGATAGCGCCATTTTCTCGCCTCTGCTTCCGTTTCTTTAAGGTTAGCAGCAACTTTAAGGTAAAAAGGCAAATCAAAGCTTTCAGCTATCATTTTAACGTGATCTGCTATACCTTCATCTGATGACCAACCATGATCACAATGGCCGACTCCAATTGTCCAGCCCCATTTTGCTTGTAAGTCAGCTAATAACTTAAGGAGACACAAAGAATCTTGACCCCCTGAAACAGCCACCAGGAGATGGGAATTGGGGGGTAATAATTGGCGCTGACGTAGGGTTTGATGGAGTAAAGCGTGTAATGGAGTCCAAGGAGGTTTAGGGGGTTGACTCATGATTCATCGACTCCACCACTGACAGGAGGAATTAAAACCACCTCATCTCCCTCCTGTAAAATAGTGTCGGGGCTGACAAAATCTAGATTAATGCCAAAACGAGTTGTGTCACGCCATTGTTCAAGAGAAGGGTGTTCGCTGATTACTCTCTCTAAAACAGCCTCAACGGTACTATGGGGCGGAAATTGGAGTTTTATTTCCGATAGATGGTAAGCTTCTTGATAAGCAGCAAATAACTTTAAAGTAATGGTAATTGGTACGTCAGACATTATTAAGTGGGGATCAAGCCGATCAAATCAACAATAGCATTTTAGGATTTTTCTCCCATCACAAATCTAGATATCAAAAAATCCCATCATGAGATATAATAATAGTTTTGGGATAAAGTGTTTTAGTTAGGAGAAAACTGCTTATATGTCTCGTTATAGAGGACCCCGCCTACGGGTAGTTAGACGCTTGGGTGAACTACCTGGATTAACTCGTAAAACCCCACGTCGTGCTTACCCCCCTGGCCAACACGGCCAAGCTCGTAAAAAGCGCTCAGAATATGCAATTCGTCTAGAAGAAAAGCAAAAACTGCGCTTTAACTACGGCGTTTCTGAAAAACAGTTAATTAGCTATGTGAAAAAAGCTCGTCGTTCCCAAGGTTCCACGGGACAACGCATACTCGAATTATTAGAAATGCGCCTTGATAACACCATATTTCGTTTGGGAATGGCGGGAACAATCCCAGGGGCGCGTCAATTAGTCAATCATGGCCATATCATCGTTAATGGGCGTGTGGTAGATATTCCTAGTTACCAATGTCGGCCAGGTGATGTGATTGGGGTAAAAGACCAAGATAAATCCCGTAAATTGGTACAAACCAATATGGAATACCCTGGTTTAGCTAATCTTCCTTCCCATTTAGAATTTGATAAAAATACCCTTGTTGGGAAAGTTAATGGAATTGTGGAACGGGAATGGATCGCTCTCAGTATAAATGAACTGTTAGTGGTGGAATATTATTCTCGGAAAGTGTAATTTATCCTTTTCACTTTCTAGAAAGCGCTTATCTGCTGATAAAGTACGCCTACTCGCTACATGGTTGGTAGGCGTTTTGCTTAATAGAAAGCGCTCATAATAAAGATAAAGGAGAGACTTTAAGGGCTAAGTATTTATTTAGGGAATAACCGTGATGAACCCTATATCAAAGGCAGGGTCAAACGTAATAACAGGAAGATTTTCTAATTCAGCTTGAGCCATAATCATTCTATCGAAGGGATCACGGTGATTAATGGCTAAAAGACCTGCTCGCAGTGCATGAGCGTTTGTAATGGTTAATTCTGTGAATCGTTCTTGTTGTAAGATATCAGGGTAATGTTCAACCAGTTCTTTTGCTTCAGGAAGTTTCCCAATACGATATTTAGTGGCAATTTCCCAAGCAGACGCACTACTAACAAAAATGTTATTTTGGGGATTAGCCATCAGTTGACGACTGATTTGGTCTAATTTAGGGTCATTTAAAGACCCACCATAACAAAATATGGGTATCGATTAGATAGCTTTTTCCCATTGTTCTAATTCTTCTTCGGGTAAAGGTTCAAAAAAAGCTTCTCCTAATGTTCCCTTTAGTTTGCCTGGTGTGCGAGGGGGTTGAGGGTTAGAAGGGATGCTTGAACGAAAGTCATGAATGATTTGGTAAAGTTGTGGCAGGTGATCTTCTGGGATATTTTCGATTTCTGCCAGAATTTTGGACATTAACATAGCTTAAAGTTTTCCATCATCGATCAATCATCGGAGTTAATATAACAGTTAACTCTTTAAGCTATCAACCTTATTTTCACAGAATTTATTATAGCTTAATATTTGAAGCATGTTGTTGAGACCGCTTATATCAAGAGAAAATCATGATTAAACCCGAATTATTTGACATAGTAGAGCTACTTGTTAATTTACCAGAATATCAACAAATGATTGGTAGTCAAGGTGCAATAGTAGAATGCCATGACGATCATAATTTTGAAGTAGAATTCGCCAATGAAGAGGGGGAAACAACTACTTTATGTAACTTATCTGATAAAAAATTTGTTATTGTCTGGAAATCGTCAACAAAACAATGGTTATCCACTAGCGATCAAATCACAGCAATCATCAATCATTTATCCCCCAACAAACAAGAAGAAGTCCTTAAGTATGCTCGTTTGATTTACCAAAAAGCATAGAGAGAAAATTTAAACGTTGAATAATAACATTGTAATCTTATATATCAATATTACTTTTGTTGAGTTCTTTAACGATGGTTATTAAACTGGATTTAATCTGAAAATTACTCAAATAATCTTCTAGCTTGTGACAGGCAAGATATCTATACTACCTCTAACTAAACCCTACCTATTATGCTTTCTTTTCCCAACGGTTTAAAATATCGTTGACTAAAATTTCTCTGATACAAATTTGACTAATAATTGAAAGAGGAAGGGCAAGAATTAATCCTAAAATACCAAAACCAATGGTAAAGATAATTTGTGCTAGAATGCTTAAACCAGGCAATAAGGATACTTGACGAGCTTGAATTCTTTTCGTTAAAATGTTTGTTTCAATTTGCTGAATGCCAATATAAAGAATCAAAACACCCCATATTTTCCAAGGAGCAGCTTGCAAGGCAATAAGGGTTGCAATGGGAGGAATGACACTTAAAAATAATCCTAAGTGAGGAATAAATGTGAGAAATCCTGCAATAATAGACTGGGAAAGTGCTAGGGGAATTTGTAGGATTAGTAAACTAATTCCTGTGAAGAGGGCAACAATTCCCATATTAACCACAATTCCTTTTAACCAATTCTCTAAAGCTTGTTGACTATACAGCAAAATATCATCAATTCTTGGGCGATAAAAAGCAGGAAATAGACGGATAAATCCCTGTCGATAAGCATTGGGAGAAGCGAGTAACATTAAAGACAGAGCAAATAACAATAAACCACTCAGAAGAAGCCCTAAAGAACTGTAAAAAACATTGAGTCCGCCCCCTAATATTTCTTGTACAATAGGTTGTAATTGCTTTAATATTTCATTAAAATCCTGCTGTTCAAATTGAGGTAAAGAACGAATCAGAACGGGATCTAGTTTGTTTTTTTGAATGCCTAACCAAATAATAAATTGATCAATTCCTTGGGGTACAAGTTGAACTAATTGTTGAAATTGATTGACAAAGGGAGGAACAATGATCCAAATAGAAAGGAGTAGAATTAGAAAGAGAAAAGCAAAAGAGAGTAGAATGGCAAATCCCCGACTAATTTGTCGTTTTCTCAGCCAACGAACTAAAAGATTTAAAGCGATCGCTAAAACAATAGCAGTAAATACTAACAATAATAATTGTCGCATCTGCCACATAAAATAGCCAATCAGAAGAACTGTTGTAAAGCCTATCCATTCACCAAATTTCATAATTATCTAGTCTTTTCAGAGAGAGAGTTAGAAGATGATGATGAGTAATTTTGCCACCGTAAAAGTAAGATTATACCTAATATTAAAGTAGGTGAGAAAACCCCAATCATAACATTGATTAAGGAAGAAGAAAGGGGAATTTGAGGACTGCCATACTTAATGATCAGGGTAATCAGGGTAGAAAGAACGATAATCTTAACTAGGGGAATAAAATAGTTTTGCATATTCAGTAATTAGTAAATAGTAATCAGTATAACCTTTATTTTTCCCTAAGCTTCTCACAATTCACAATTCATAATTTATAATTCAGAAGATTCATAATTCAGAAGGTTGGCAAAATGTCGAACCCATCCTATGATATTATAGGTAACATTATCATTGAACAACTGTAAGGCAATTATGGATATCTTAGGACTTGGCTGGGTTAGTGTTCTAGCCCTCTTTACATGGTCAATTGCGATGGTTATTTGGGGTCGTAACGGATTCTAGCATCGTGGATACCTCATTTTTACTAAATGGACTGTTTATCTCCACCTTAATCCTCTTAGTGGTAGTAAGTGGGGGTATTATCTACTTAACAGCCGCAGAATGGCGAGATCGCCGTCGTCAAGAAAGCGATCGCAAATCACAAAAAAAGCGTTAACGATTTGTTTCAAAACATAAGCTCCTCAAATACAATCCCCTGTTAAACTGAGTTACAGGGGATTTTTCACGACTATGAAGAGAAAAAAGGTTTTTATCACAGGAATAGGATTAAATTGTGCATTAGGCACTTTGATGGACAGTTGGCGACGTATCCTAGCACAAGATACAGCCATTAGATACAGTCAACCCTATGCAGATATTTCTCCCTATCCCCTTGCACTGATTGATTCTCAACCCAGTTTTGTCGAGGATATTCTACAATCTGCTTTAGAAGATGCTATCAAAGATGCTAGGTTAAGTCTTCCTTTATTTAACTGTGGTGTGGTCGTTGGATCAAGCCGTAGCTGTCAAAGCCGTTGGGAATTATTTCTCAGGGAAGGAATTCAAACATCCTGGTTAGATAGCTTACCTTATCAACCTTCTCGCTTAGTGGCACAGTATATAAGCACAAAAGGCGCAGTTTTTTCACCGATGGCTGCTTGTGCTACAGGAATTTGGTCATTAGCTCAAGCTTACGAACTGATTCAACAGGAAACTTGTGAAATAGTGATCGCAGGTGCTGTGGAAACCCCTATTACTCCCTTAACCTTAGCCAGTTTTCAAAAGATGGGTGCATTAAGTAAAACCGGCTGTTATCCCTTTGATAAAGAACGGGAAGGATTAGTTTTAGGAGAAGGAGCAAGTATATTTGTTTTAGAGTCCGAAAAATCGGCTAATCAGCGTGGAATTTTACCCTATGGGCAAGTATTGGGGGTAGGGTTTACTTGTGATGGGTATCATCTTAGTGCGCCCTGTGAAGATAATACAATGGCAGTAGCAGCTATTCAGCAATGTCTCAATCGTAGTGGTTTAACCCCTAATACTTTACCCTTTATTCATAGTCATGGAACCAGTACCCGTTTAAATGATCAACGAGAAGCAAGTTTAATTGCCTCAATTTTTCCATCTGATGTAGCTGTTACTTCGACTAAAGGGGCAACAGGACATACATTAGGGGCTTCTGGGGCGTTAGGGGCTGCTTTTTCCCTCTTAGCCTTAAAATATCAACAATTAATCCCTTGTGTTGGTCTTAAAGATCCCGCCTTTGATCTTAATTTCGTCCGAGAAATAACATCCTCTTCCCTTGAGTCTGTCTTATGTCTTAGTTTTGGCTTTGGGGGACAAAATGCTGCGATCGCATTTGGCTCAAAATAGTTATAACCTTAGCAGTGATTAATTTCAGTTAAAAGAGCGCTCACTTTATAATACTTTTGAATCATATAACTCTACTAATTAAGACATTTGACAGTTGTGTTCTCTGAAACGAGCGTCAGGGATTGCTTTTTAATTTTTCGTAGCACTATATCTCCTTTAAATTCTACAGGGAGGATAAAAACCGATAAACCTTGCCATTTGTGAAGAAAATCTTAAATTTTAGCCAAATCCTTGATCTCACTTCTGTTTTATGCTAGGTTACGAAGCATTAATATTAAAACATTCTAAAATATCTAGAGGAGTATCAATGAAATCATCTTTCTTCGCCATTACCACTGCTACCCTATCCTTCGGGGTGATGGGTATTGCACAAGCAGGAACCATTATTGTCCCAGAATCACTTTCTACGACGATGGGATCACAAGGGACTGCTATCCTAGACAATATGACCAATCAAGAAGGTCTATCTGTTCTTTACACAGCAGGAGATGATTTTGATACCTATTTAGCTGGTAATCCAACTCATGATACATACTCTAATGGTATGTCTGTTTGGGCTTCCTCCGTTGGTATTACAGAGGGGTCAATTACTTATGATTTCGGGTCAGCCGTAACTTTGGAAAGTTTGGCCTTGTGGAATTCATCTCCTCTGTTATTCTTAGGGATAGCTATCATAAATTTTAGCCTAGAAGCTTCTTTAACCTCAGATTTTAGTAGTGCAAATGATTTAGGTGAATTTCTTGCGACAATCCCCTCTAACAATCCTACTACGGCTGAGGTTTTTCCTTTTACCCCAACCAAGGCTCAATTCATCCGTTTAAATGTTTTAAGCAATAATGGTGGTCCTCAAGCATCAATAGGTGAGGTGATTTTTGAAGAATCTCAAGACACAGAATCCCCAGGCGATCTTACTATACCTGAACCCAGTAGTTTACTAGGATTATTCTTAATCGGTGGTGCTGGTTTATTTGCTAAAAAAAGACAAAAATAAATTCTTGTAAAGATGAATTAAAGTTTGAGGCACATTTGACCTTTAAGGATTTGTGCCTTTCGTTGATTTTTAATGGTCAGTATCGTAGGTGGGGTTGACAAAGAAAACCCAACAAAGAGTAAAGCTTGGGGATGTTGGGTGGCACTTGCGCTTAACCCAACTTACAGACTTATGTGGTACTACACATGAGACAGGGGGCAGGAGGCTCCGAGTAGGCTGTGACTGGGTTTCAATGATCTTTAATGTCAAACACCTTATTTTGTGCGGCTATAGTAGGAACTTAGGTTAAGTCAATACAAAATAACTAATAAATCTTCTCTACAACTAAGATCAAGCCAATTTGATTATCAAAGACTTGCTATTGCCACAAGTGAATGTAACAATTGTTAGAGAGAATTTAATGATTATTAATATATTTTAAAGAATAATTAAATCTTTCCGATTTCTTTCCGATTTCTTTCCTCTAATTTTTCGTTTTTAAGAAAACAAACTGTGATAAGTTACAGAATGATTCTTATTTTTTAAGAGTTTGAACTAAAAATCCGCTCCAGATGATCAATCGTAATCATTTGGAAAAAATAAGGGAAACAAGAAGGACTCAGTTAGTGAGCTAAATTTCTCAACAATGGGAATAGTCAGAAGTAAGGAGTTCTCCAATAAAAAACAACTGATATTTACTCCTGTTGTCAAATGATTTTGGTGTTCTCTGATTTATCTCTTTCTTGATTCCCTCTTTCATAGCTTTAATACTCCACATTTTTTGTTTTTCATCTTTATTAATCGATGACAATTCCCTTACTTAATTACACTCCATCTAGTCAAAATCAGCGTGTTGCGCTCCTAGAAAAACCTGGAGATGAACAACCTCGCATTTACAGTATTGATACTTTTTTTTCCTCTTTAGAAGTTGATCAATTAATTTTTGCTGCTTATCGGCAAATTTTTAATGAACAGCAATTGTTGACTTCTAATCGTCAAACTTCTTTAGAATCTCAACTGAGAAATGGTCAAATCACCGTGCGAGATTTTATCAGAGGGTTGATCTTATCAGACACCTTTTGGCAACGAAATTATCAAGTTAATAACAATTATCGACTGGCACAAATGTGTGTTCAGCGCTTACTGGGACGAGAAGTCTATAGTGAGCAAGAAAAGCTGGCGTGGTCAATTGTCATTGCAACCAAAGGATTTCAAGGCTTTGTCGATGATTTGCTCAATAGTGAAGAGTATCTTAGCAATTTTGGTCAAGATACTGTTCCTTTTCAGCGAAAACGAATTTTACCCCAACGAGAAATAGGAGAGTTACCTATTGCTCGGATGCCCCGTTATGGTGCAGATTATCGGGTTCAATTGGAAGAATTAGGTTATTTCCAAAACAAAGCGCCTTTAACCTATCGCTGGGAATGGCAAAAACCCCCTTATCCCCGTTTTGTTCGCTTAACTGGGGCTGTCATTACCATTGGTGGTGCAATTTTACTAGCGGCAGGTGTTACAGCCGTCGCCCTGTCCGCTTGGGGATTTATCTCACTTTAAATCAGATTCAAGCAAAATTTGCTCAAATTACTTAATTTAATCAAGGAGAACTCACAATGAGTGTTATTTTAGAAAGTCCGACTGAAGGTTTACCCATTAGTACCCTAGAAGATAAACAAGGGGTTATCCGAGCAGTTTACAAGCAAGTGTGGGGAAATCCTCATGTTATGGAGAGTGAGCGCTTAATCTCTGCCGAATCTCAATTTTGTAATGGAACATTGAGTGTACGGGAATTTGTGCGTGCTGCTGCACAATCAGACTTCTACCGTAGTCGCTACTTTGAAAGTTGTGCGCCTTATCGGTTTGTTGAACTCAATTTTAAACATTTACTGGGACGTGCGCCTAGCAGTCAAGCCGAATTATCGGAGCATATTCGCCTTTGTTTAGAAGAAGGTTATAGTGCAGAAATTGACTCTTATCTTGATAGTGATGAATATCGGGATAAATTTGGCGATAATATCGTTCCTTATTATCAAGGTGCAATCAGTCAAATTGGGCAAAAGCAAGCGAACTATAACCGCACCCTCTCACTTTATCAAGGATTTGCTGGTGTTGACAGCGCTTTTACTGCTTCTCGCCTGGTAGAAACGGTTGCTACCAATAGTGGTAATAAAATTAATTTACCCACTACTGGAACGGGTCGTAGTGCTTACAAAGATGCCACTCAAAAAATGTTTAAAATTGTCGCCACTGGGTTTAAATTTGATAGTCCTCGTCGGGTGAGTACCACTGAATATCTCGTATCAGGTGCAAATATGACTCCTAAAATTCAGCGTATTCAGCGAACAGGTGGCACAATTGTTAGCATCACTGAAGTGGTGTAGCTTTTGATTTTGTTCATCTTATTTTAGGTGGAATACCTTCTGAACAATGGATTTGCTAAGGATAAATAGAAGTTTTGCCGTTAACTATGGCTTTCCTTTTGTTTGTCCTTTCTTTGTGAATGTGAACGACTGCAACTTCGCTAAAAATATGTCAAACCAATGCTAACCAAAAATAATCCGCATTCCCAAGACAGTATGTTACCTCCTGTTGCTCGACAAAAAATGCGTGCTTGGATTCGTAGCCGCCATTTGATTTGTTCAGGAAATTTTTTCATTTTTGAAACCGTTAATTATGCAGCGATTGAACGATTTGAGGAATGTGTTAGCAGTTTAGGGGGAACATTGATTTCGGTTGACCCGACTAAGCGTATTTGGATGGGCAATCACCGACAAGTTCTTCTGTATCAAGCCAAAGCCAGTCTTCATACACCCCATCATGATTTGAAACAGTATTGGTATAAAAATGGGGGAAAATACACAAAATTTGATGAGCGCTGTTAACAAATAATAATTTGACTCAAAAAGTCCAAAATTAAGATATTATGGTTTCTATTATTAACCTCAGTTGAGGATCAGTTATCTTAATGATTGATAGTCTTTTATGAATGTAGCTGGTTTAAGCCTCACCATATCAACCATTTTAATTCTAGTTTATTTACTTCAACGACAAACGAATCAACGCCGTCGGACTGAAATCCTTTTACAACAACAAACTCAAGCTGAAAAATTAATTCACCAAATTGCTCATCATATTCGTCAATCCCTTAATTTAGAAAATGTTTTAAGTACAACTGTTGCTGATGTCAGGGAATTCCTAGATGCTGACAGAGTTTTAATTTATCAAATTTTTAGTGATGGAACGGGTAAAGCAATTAAAGAAACGGTTTTACCTCAATATCCTGTTATCTTAGGAGAAACTTTTCCTGAAGAAGTTTTCCCCCTTGAATATCATCAAGCTTATGCAGAAGGGAAAGTCAGATCGATTACCAATATTGAACAAGTTGATGTAGAAAAATGTTTAGCCGAATTTGTCCAACAATTTGAAGTTAAAGCTAAATTAGTTGTTCCTATTATTCAAGAAGATAAAAGTCAATCTAAATATCTCACCTCTTCTAAAACAGTATTGTGGGGATTGTTAATTGTACATCAATGTAGTCAGCCGAGAGAATGGCAACCATTAGAAATTGACTTAATGAAACAGTTAGCGACTCAAATTGCGATCGCTATTCAACAATCGGAACTTCATACTCAACTGCAACAGCTTAATAGTAGTTTAGAAAATCGTGTGCAACAACGAACTGAAGAACTAGCACAAATTAATCAATCATTACGTTATTCTGAGGAGCGCTTTCGTTCACTGACTGAAAATGCACTAGACTTAATTATTATTATTAATCTGGATGGCACAATTTATTATCAAAATCCTTCTTGTGAAAAAATCTTAGAATATACCAATAATGAGTTACTGAATAAGAATCTCTTTGATTTTATCCATAAGGATGATTTAGCTAAGACAACCACTCAGTTAATGAAATCGCTTAAAATTCCCCAATCTTTTCCACCGATTGAATTTCGTTGTCAACAGAAAAAGGGAACTTATTGTGTTCTTGAAGCCGTTAGTCAACAATTTATTGATCAAACACAAGATCCAAAAATTGTGATTAATGCTAGGGATATTACGGAAAAAAAAGAAGTAGAGAAGGTTAAACTAGCGCTGGAAAGACAGAAGGAACTTAATACCTTAAAAACTCGATTTTTTTCAATGGTAAGTCATGAGTTTCGCACTCCTTTAAGTACTGCTTTAGCGTCTGTTCAACTCTTAGATAAAACTCCCAATGCTTGGCAAAATACTGACAAACGAAATCGGAATTTAAGTCGTATTCAAGCTTCGATTAAAACAATGGTTCAGTTATTAGATGATATTTCTCTGATTAGTCGGGCTGAATCAAGCAAATTAGACATTAACCTTGAAACGATTAATCTTGCTCAGTTTTTACAGCAAATTATTGTAGAAACGGAGTTAACGATAGGGAAGCAACACAATCTAACGTTAACTTGTAAAGAGAAAGAAATCAAAGGTCAATTTGATCCGAAATTATTACGCTCTATTGTCATTAACTTATTATCGAATTCTTTGAAATATTCTCCTAATAATAGTCAAATTTATATTCATTTAATCAGAGAAAAAAAATATATTAAGATTCAAGTGAGAGATCGAGGTCTTGGTATTTCAGAGGATGATAAAGCCAAAATTTTTGATCCCTTCTATCGAGGGAAGAATGTTTTTAATTTATCGGGAACGGGACTGGGATTAGTGATTGTTAAAAAATATGTTGAGTTGCATCAAGGGAGCATTACCCTTGACAGTAAATTGGGAGAAGGAACGACGATTACGGTTTCGTTTCCTTTAAGTTAATTAGATATTGTACTTCCCGACATACCCACCTTGAAATTAATTGAACTAGCTTATAATTGGGACTTACAACTTAATACCACACCAGTCATTTTTCTACTCTTAACATAGATGAATGGATGGCCAAAGACACTGATAGCAGCGCACTGGTATTCTATTTTAACGCAAGTCCCTTAGTATCCCCTTTAAATGTGAGGTAAGGTAGGAGGGATTTTGTATTAAACTTGTATTTCAATACATACCCGCCTTGAAATTAATTTCAAGGCTAACAGAGGACGTTCAATAAATTGA
>JBFRWQ010000259.1:0-4739 GCA_051439665.1 Microcystaceae cyanobacterium
GTCTTGCGAGCTAAACGAATTTTAGATGAGAATAATCTACTTGAACCTTGGCAAATGGACGATTAAACTGACTAATTGTAGGATGGGCTTTGCCCATCACATCAAACTGAAACTAACAAAACCAAGACTATTAACAATCAACAATGGAAATTTTAGATGTTGCAATAATTGGGGCAGGACCTGGTGGCCTAGCTGCTGCTCATAGTTTGGCAAAGTTAGGTTTTTCTGTGGCTGTCTTTGAAAAAGCTAAAGCCTTTCGTCCCATTGGTGCAGCTTTAGGATTATCAGATATGGGTTATGATGCTTTGGCTAATATTAATCCTGATTTAGCAACACAAATCCGAAAATTAGCGGCTAATCCTCAATATCAACTATTAATGCGACCCAATGGTGAGATACTGTTTTCTGATGAGTCTCCCTTTAAAGGGACAAATTTCACATGGTTAGCATGGTATAGTTTGCAAACTTGTCTGCGCAATACATTACCGAATAATGTTTCTGTACATCTCAATCATGCTTTAATTGATTTTCAATATGACGCTAATTCTTATCTCAAACTAAATTTTCAGGGACAAGATGATGTTTATAGCAAATTATTAATTGGCGCTGATGGTTATCATTCTTCGGTTAGAGAGAAAACAGTAGGAGATGGCCAGCCACTTTATACAGGAACAATGACATGGCGAGGTATTTTTTCTCGTCAAAAACTAGCACTAGATTTCCCATTTAATCAAGGAAATGGGTTTCAATTGGTAGTTGGAGAAGGAAAGAATTTCTGCATTATGGATTCTGGTAATAATTTAATTGCATGGGGAGCTACTGCATTACAAGAAAGTTCGCAAAAAAGTCCTTCTCCTTTATTAAAATTGCAACAAGTATTTTCTTCATGGCTACCTTTTGTGAACGATTTTATTAAAGTAACTGAACCCAATTTGATCGTTGAAACAGGTGTCTTTGATCGAGAATCAGTGAGTCAATGGGGAGACAATACTAGGGTCACATTATTAGGTGATGCTGCTCATCCTATTCGCCCCTCTCTTGGTTTGGGAACAACTATGGCACTACAAGATGCCATTGCTCTGAGTCAAGCATTTGTTGATGTAAAATTAGATGATACAGCACAGGTTAGTTCTGCTATACAAACTTACGAGCAAGAAAGAATTAAGGTAACAACTCCTTTATTGGAAAAAGCTCGACAAGGGGGCTTAGATGCTCATGCTGAAGATATAGCAGATCTTTTGAAAATAAGGTTTGAAAAACAATTAGCTGCCGTCAGAGAAAATAGTTAATAGCATTATGATAATCCTCCTTAATCTCGACTAGATTTAAGAATCCTATGACCATTTTATCTCAAGAAAATCTAAAACGATGGGTTACAGAAGCTAAAAGTCAAGCGCTTAAAGGTAAGTTACCTCAATATATACCTTTACTTAAACAGGCTGATCCCAATGGGTTTAGCTTTTGTCTAGTTGATCCTGACACCACACTTTTTTCTGAGGGTGATTTAACATTAACCTTTCCCTTAATGAGTCTGATTAAACCTTTCTTACTCTTCTATTTACTTGCTCATTTAGGAGAAGATAAAGTGTTTCAAAAAGTCGGACAAGAACCATCTAATTATCCCTTTAATTCCTTAGAGCAATTACAACAAGATCAGGGATTTCCGAGAAATCCTATGATTAATAGCGGTGCAATTATGTTATCTTCTTTACTGATCGGAAAAACAGTAGAAGAAAGATGTCAAAATTTATGCCAATGGCTCAATAAAATGGCTCATACTCAGCTATTTTTAGAGCAAGAAATGTTAGCATCAGTACAATCTAAACCTAATCTGACAAATTCTTCTTTAGTTCAAGAAATGGTGAAAGTAGGCTCTTTAGATAATCCTGATTTAACCTTAAAAACTTATAATGCAATTTGCTGTTTATCAGGAACAATAACTGATCTAGCAAAGTTAGGCTTATTATTATTGAATCAATCTACCTTTAAAGACTACGGTGTCATCGTTCAAGAGATTATGTTAAATTGCGGGTTATACGAAGCCTCACAAGATTTTAAACAAAGGATTGGATTAGCCACCAAATCAGGGGTTAGTGGTGTCATTTTATCCCTCATTCCTCAACAAAATATTACCATTGCTTGTTATAGTCCTCCGTTAAATGAACAAGGAAATTCAGTCGCAGGACTTTATTTAATAGAGCAAATTGCTGCTGAGTTTAAGACTTAAAACAACTAGCAAATTCAGAAGACGTAAGTAAAGGATAATTGTTTTGGGTTAACTCGCTTAAATATTGGGACAATAAGACAACTTGCGGTGGTGATAAATAGGTAGATTCTAGAACATCTGTTTGATGATAAGCTTGACGAATAGGTGCATCTAATAAAATACTGCCTTTCCCCATCACAATTACTCTTTCTGCATAATTAGGCATTAAATACAGATGATGAGTAATCACAATAACGGTTTTTCCCATCTGATGCAATTGACGACTAATCTCTAAAATTGCCTGTGATCCCGCAAAATCTTGTCCTGTGGTTGGTTCATCCAAGATAATAATCTCAGGATTCATTGCTAAGATCGCAGCGATGATAATTCTTGCCCTTTCTCCCTTGGGTAAGGATAGGGGATGGGCTTCTCGATGTTCCCATAATGCCATCCCTTGCAAGCTTTGAGTCACTCGCTTGTTAATTAAATCGGGTGAATAATTGAGATATTTGAGGGCAAAAGCCACCTCTTGTAAAACCGTTGAATTAAAGATTTGATTGTCGGGATTTTGAGCGACATAGCCAATAAAACGGGCTAATTCTCCCACTGATAAGGTTTTAGTGGGGCGCTGACGCACCAGGACTTCCCCTTCAGTAGGTTGTAATAAGTTAAGAAAATGCTTAACAAGGGTACTTTTTCCTGCACCATTTTGCCCAATTAAGAGGATATATTCTCCTGCATGAATATCTAAGGAAATATCTTTTAAGGCTTGAGTCCCGTTAGGATAGGTATGTTGTAGATTTTTGACGCTTAAAACGGGTTCATCCATCGTATAAGACGGAGAAATTTCTTCTTGCCAAGGAGAGGGTGAGTGAGTCACTAGGAAGGGGGGAAGAGCGCTTTTTCCTTCGGTAAGAGTGACAGGAATAGAAGCAGAAAAAGGGGATATTTTACCGAAAGCGGCAGCAATTTCAGGTGGACGTAGGGAATGTTTTGATAAACAGTCTAAATCACCATAAACTTCCTGGGGTGTTCCAACCTTAATTAATTCTCCCCGTGATAACAGGGCAATTCTATCAGCGTAGGTTGCCATTTCCTCGGCGGCATGGGAAATCATCACAATAGTAACCCCTAACTCTCGATTCAGTTTTTGAACCGTATTAAAGACTTCCTGTGTCCCAATGGGATCTAGTTGGGAGGTAGGTTCGTCTAAGATTAATAAGTCAGGTTGTAGGGCTAAGGCCGCAGCGATCGCTAATCGTTGTTTTTGTCCCCCTGATAGTTCGTCTGGCGCTTTCTTTTCATAGCCTTTTAAGCGAACTGCTTCTAAAACAGGGGGTATTCTGGCTATAATCTCATCTCTCGGTATGCAGAGGTTTTCTAAGGCAAAAGCAATCTCATTTTCTACCGATGTCGCCGTTAATTGGACTTCGGGATCTTCAAATACCATCCCTACCCGTCGGGAGAGTTGGTTAACAGGAGTGTCTAGGGTATCCATTCCCCCAATAGTGGCCACACCAAAGAAACGGCCACCATAAAACTGAGGGACAATGCCATTGAGAATGAGGGATAGGGTGGTTTTTCCCGCCCCAGTTTCCCCAATAATGCCCAAAAATTCTCCTTTATAAATAGTTAGATCAAGATCCTTGAGGGCAAATTCTGGACTCTTGGGGTAACAGTAGGAGACTTTATCTAAAATAACGAGTTGGTTCATCGGCTAGGTTTTTTCTAAACTTGAGGAGAGTTTTCAGTTTCTTGTTCAATTTCTGCTTGCAGCTTGGCCAATTCTTCAGGAGACATTTCTGCAAGGCGCTTTTCTAATACTGCGTCCTCGTATTCTTTGAGTTGTTGATGATAGGTCATATCCTTGGTGAAGACTCGCTTAAGATAGGTAAGGGTCCAAACAATTAACCCCGACACTAAGATGACTTGACTCCAGACACCTGCAGATAGTTGATCAAAACCCACGAATTGCAGCAGCAGATAAATACCACCCCCGGCGATTAACACACCAACACCAACGAAAATAACGTCAATACGTCGCATAATCTTTAAAAGGTTGCTTTAAGGGTTAATCTCACGGCGTTTTGGTCGTAAATTGAGAATAGGACTGAGTAACAAGAGTCCAGGGAAAAACAAAAAGACCAAAAAGTACATAAAGGTTCTTTCGATGGAACTGACGACATACCAGCGCTTTTGTAGATAGAAGTAGAGAAATAGAGGAAAAGCGAGAAGGTAGAAGACACTTAACCCTAAATAGAGAGAAGCAGCTAATAGGGTTTCTTCGGTGAATTTGGAGAGGATCAATTCCATAAAGCGATCGATTCGTTAAAGTAGTAGAACATCGTTAAAGACGAGTGAAGTACCCTAACTAACCTACGGTATAGTTGGGGCTTCCCAACTTATACAAAGATTTAGGACGGTCTTATTCGCCATGCAGGGTTTCCCGTTTCACAGGCCGTTGCCTCCACCAAACAAGTCTGATGCGTGGTCTTACACCGCCTCCACAGGCAGACTCTCGCCTTCCGCAAGA
>JBFRWQ010000260.1:0-2800 GCA_051439665.1 Microcystaceae cyanobacterium
GGCAATGCTTGAAAGTTTTCAGGGCGCACAGCGCTACGAAATTCCTGAAAATGTTGATTTAGATGATTTTGAATCTGTGGTTATTTGGTGTCGTAAGTTTAATGTTACTTTTGCTTATTCTAGTTTGTAAGGGCTAAAGCCCAACAACATCAGATGCCAAATACAGTTAGAAACCGTAGGGTTGGCAAAGCCTGAGAAGCCTTTGAAACTGACAAGACATTTATGTACTTTGCCCACCAGTCTAACCTAACCTCAAGTTGGTAAAGGGCTAAAGCCCAACAACAACATCTAATACCAAATCGCTGTCAAAAAATAGGGGACTAAAGTAATTAACTTTAATTCCCCTTTAGTGATTGAAGTTGTTTTAACCTTCTTTTTGGTTTTGCACCCTATCGGTCTTTGAGACTTGAAAAAGCTGAATTTTTACCACAATTAGAATGTATATTCTACTATTCTAGATGTTATATCCTTTATTCTCTTAGTCTCTACCATTGAGGGCAATTAATAATCGAAGGATGAAAACAAAAAGATTGATGTAGGTGAGATACATGGATAGAGCAGCAGGAAGATACTGATCGTCACGATAAGTACGGGGTAAAATGAAGAAATCTACTACTGATGAACCAACGAATAGTAAAACACCAATGCCTGAAATACCGATTTCTAACCAGGAGGGTGTACCCACACCAAACACAACAAACAGAAGTTGGGCAACTAATACGACTAGGAGAGCAATAATACCTAAGCTAATTGTTTTAGTTAAAGCTAACCCATCTTCTTCTGAAAGATTAGATCCAATACTACGGGCTGCAATAAATGTGACACCACATCCCAAGGCAGCAATTCCCACACCTTGGATACCAACCCCTGCGGTTCCTAAAGCCACATAGACTAAACCACTCAGAGTATAACCAGATAGTAAGCTATAAAGAGCAAGGAGGGGTAAAGCTGTTGCATTGTTCCCTTTTTCGGCCACACCACGGGCAACGAAAAATAAAATCAGTTCTGCAACAAGAGCAACCCAAAATGTCGGCATAAATAGGGCAGGATTAGAGTTAATCACCCCTAAGCCACCATAGGTTCCTACTGCGGTTAAGACAAGGCCACCCCCTAAATAGGGTAAGGCGTTAGGAATCACATTAGGACCGAGTAAGGACTGTCCCCGAACATCACGGAGAGCCTCACGAAAATTACTTGTTGTACTCATGCTAGTTCTCCATAAGAGCTATCTATCTACATTATTTTATAGCTGACCCTGACCGAAAAATGCTAGTTAGGAATACCGAAAATTTTTCCCCTGTTCTTTCAATTGTTGCGAATTGTATCTTTCGCTCTTTTCGACTTTAACCATTCTTTAAAGGCTAGACCCCTTTTTCTTCAAACCTTTTCCCAGATGCCTCTGTGAAAATACGGATAAATAATAACTGACCCTAGCAGATTTCCGTGAATCGTACATAGTACCGAAAATCCCTGAGATCAACAATAGGGTTAAGTAAATTATTTACGACTATGCCGTCAGTAAATTGACCCGTCCAAAAGGAATAAGACTCATGACTACTCAGTATCAAAGCCTACGCAGTATCGAACTTTTAACCGCCTACTACCGCAATCCTAGTCTGGAACTTCGCAATGAGTTGGTCACACTCAATGCTGGCCTCGTCAGACAAATGGCACATCGTATCAGCAATCAATGTTCTGAACCCTTTGAAGACTTGAATCAGATTGGCTATTTAGGCTTAATTCGTGCCATTGAACGGTTTAACCCCCATCACGGTTATGCTTTTAGTTCTTTTGCTATTCCCTATATTCGTGGGGAAATGCTCCATTATCTCAGAGATAAAGGTAGTGTCATGAGAATTCCTCGCCGTTGGCAAGATCTGTATGCTAAAGGTAAAAAACTACGGAAGGAATTAAGCAATGAATGGGGCAGAGTGCCACAGGAAGATGAATTAGCAGATAAATTGGGTGTTTCTCAGGAAGAATGGAATGAATGTCAGCTTGCTTTGCAAAATCGAATGTTAGTTAGTCTAGATGCTACGATTAGTCAAGGCAATGATACCACAGTGACCTTTGGCGACTTATTACCCGACATTCGTTATCAAGCCAAACAAAAACATGAAGAAGATCGTCATTATTTACAATCAGCCATGAGTCAATTGGAAGATAAAACGAAAGCTGCTTTAGAGTACGTTTATATTAAGGACTTACCTCGCAAGGAAGCAGCCAAACAAATTGGCATTAGTCCTATGACTGTTACCCGTCATTTACAAAAAGGGATCGAACAGTTAGAAGATATCATGGAAACTCAAGTTGCTTAGTACAGGAACAAGGTATCAGGTTTCAGGTGTCAGGTGGTATATTGAAAAAACTGGCAACTCTGTAATCTAAATATAGATAAGTCCCCTGGAACTGGTCCCCTTCTCTATAATAGTCATGAAAAACCCCTCTTTTAACCCTGAAGATTTTCTGATTCTGATTGTTGATGACATTAGCCAAAATATTGCTTTATTAGTAGATATTTTGGAAAATAAAGAGTATAATACAACATTTGCTAAAAATGGGAAACAGGCCATAGAACGAACGAAATCTGCTCATCCAGATTTAATTTTACTAGATCTGATGATGCCAGGAATGGATGGACTAGAGGTTTGTCAAATAATCAAAAGTGAGCAAAATTTAGGAAATATTCCTATTATCTTTTTAACCGCTAGTGGAGAAGATGAACATCTACTAGAAGCTTTTGCTCAAGGGGCTGTTGATTATGTGACTAAGCCATTTAAAACCCCTGAATTATTAGCAC
>JBFRWQ010000261.1:0-2688 GCA_051439665.1 Microcystaceae cyanobacterium
CTCAAATCAATAAAACAATGACCCCATTTAGCGACTATAAAAACCAACTAACCGAATTAATGCAGCAATATCGCCATCGTGCTGATTTCTTATCCATTCGTCTAGAACAATCAGATGGAACAAGTATTTTATTACGAGGCGACCAAATTGAAACCCTAAGCGAAGGAATCTCATTAGGGGGACAAATTAGAGCCTGTTATAAAGGAGGATGGGGATTTGCCAGCTTTAATAAACTTTCTACCCTCACAGAACAAATAGAAAACGCCATCACCGCAGCTAGATTAATCGGAGAAGATGAAACCCTCCTCGCACCGATCAATCCCGTGGAAATAACCTGCCAATTGCCCCTAAATGGCACAGATCCCCGTCAAATCCCTTTAAAAGATAAAAAAGCACTCTGCGATCGCTACAACACCCTTCTGCGCTCATACAACGACCAGATTACGACCACCACCATCCGTTATGGCGACGCTCACCAACAGATGCTCTTAGTCACCTCTGAAGGCACAATCTTAGAGCAAAGCTGGTCAGATATAGAAATGCGCTTTTCTGCCACAGCGAGACAGGGAGATATAGTACAAACTGGGAGAGAAACCACGGGATCACGGCAAGGATACGAAGATTTACTCAATTTAGACCAACAGGTAAGGGGCGCTGCTCAACGGGCTGTTGATGGATTAACCCTACCCTCTGTTAAGGGAGACACTTACACCGTCGTCATTGATCCGATCCTAACAGGTTTATTCGTTCACGAAGCCTTTGGTCATCTCTCAGAAGCAGATACCCTTTATGAAAACCCTGATTTATTAGAAGTAATGACCCTTGGCCGTCAATTTGGAGAGAAAAACTTGCAAATTTATGATGGCGCTGCACCAGAGGGACATAGAGGAAGTTATCTCTATGATGATGAAGGAACACCTGCTACGACTACCCAGTTAATTAAGGACGGAAAATTAGTCGGACGGTTACATTCTCGTGAAACCGCAGGAAAATTAGGAGAAAAAGCGACAGGAAATGCTCGTTGCTTAAATTATCATTATCCTCCTATTGTCAGAATGACCAATACATGGATTGAGAGAGGAAATACCCCTGTTCCCGACTTATTTAATGGGATTCAAGAGGGGGTTTATGCTAAAAACTGGCTAGGAGGGATGACCAACGGTGAAATGTTCACTTTTAGTGCAGGGGAAGCCTGGATGATTCGCAATGGACAAATTGCCGAACCCGTTAAAGATGTCACCTTATCAGGTAATGTCTTTAAAACCTTAGCCAATATTGAAGGAATTGGGGATGACTTTTATTGGGATGAATCAGGAGGATGTGGCAAAGGAGGACAAAGCGGTTTACCTGTAGGTTGCGGTGGTCCGAGTTTACGCATTCGGGAAGTGGTAGTTGGAGGATGAATAAGCAGTAATCAGCAATTATTTTAACCTATGAATTATATAATGAAGGCTTAAAGCCCAACAACTGGAAGAAGAAGGGTTGTTGCGCTTTAGCGCATCCGACTCTCCACCCCCTAATTGCGAGCGCTTAATATAGATAAATGTGAAAAAAATGTCATAATTTCTGGCATTTTTCCAGATTGCGATTACCCTATAGTTATGAGTTATAGCACTATTGATTATCGACAGTTTCTAGCGGACATCGAGCCATTTAATCAGCTTCCTGCCGATGTCATCGGGCAATTAGCGTCCAAATTACAGCCTTGGCGCTATCGTATGGGGCAAGTTATCCTCATGCGAGGTCAAACGTCCCCTTACATCACTTTTCTCCTAGAAGGAAAAGCTAGGTCTTTAGGATACGATACCCAAACCAACATTCCCGTCACCTTACAACTTCTGAAACCAGGAGATGTGTTTGGTTGGGTGAATGCAGTGAGAGGGGTTTCCTGTGAAACAGTGATTGCTTCAACGGAAGCAACGGGCTTAAGCTTAAGCCATCAGGATTTTCTCGACCTAGTTAGCCAATATCCCGCCCTCAAAG
This sequence comes from Microcystaceae cyanobacterium, assembly GCA_051439665.1. Classification (GTDB taxonomy): domain Bacteria; phylum Cyanobacteriota; class Cyanobacteriia; order Cyanobacteriales; family Microcystaceae; genus JBGTGT01. Next base: position 1,984 of record JBFRWQ010000261.1, read on the forward strand.
AAGCCTATCGCAGTAAAGCAGGGGTTGTTGAACTTTTTGATGTATTGGGTCAACAACTGACACAGCAAGCGAAAGGAAATAGTCACCTTAGAGAATGGGTGACAGAAATTGCCCCAGAAGCCCAAATTTACATTACTTCCGATTCACCAAGTCCCAATGCTCGTCTTGATAGCTCAGAATGGTTATGGCTTGTTAGTGGAGGAACTGATGGTTATCAAGTTGGCAGTCAATTTCTCCAAAATGGCCATATTCCCTCTAATTTACGCCTAGTTGGGATTCCCTCTGACCATTGGAGGCGCTGTTTAGAAAGTATTAGTAGTGGGGAAGATGCTTCCTCAGCCATTGTCCCCACATCCCCAGAGGAAATACCGACCTGGGAAGAACCGATTCCCTACGCTGAAGTAGAAATTGTCGGTCAAGAAAAACCCCAAAAAATCGGTACACCTAGCCAAAACAAACGGAAAACCTATCCTTATGTTCGGGGAAATGAACCCCAAAAAATCGGGGTAGCTATTTTCCAGATGCTGAGTCAGTACTTTGGTATGCCCTTCCGCAAGGATGTGATTCAGCGTATTGTTAAGGAACAATTAGAGCGCCAAAATCAGCTTTCTTTACCTCTGTGTGGAGCAATTATTGAATTAATGGGATTGAATGCCCAATTAGTTCCCATTCCTGCCAGTGCCGTTACTCAAGTGTATCCTCCCG
>JBFRWQ010000262.1:0-3710 GCA_051439665.1 Microcystaceae cyanobacterium
TCCTTCAGGACTCCACATTTCCTCTATTTCCTCTTTGTTAGGATCTTGTCTAAAATCTAGACAAGATTTTGTATAGAACCCATTTGGGATCTATGATGAAATCTTGTAGGCTTGGTTTTTTCACCCAAATCTCGGTGGGGTAAAAAGCCAGCCGAATAGTTGGACTTGAATTTAAGCTATAACCGAAAATCCTTATCAAAAAAGCGTCCTAACTATTCAACTTTGGCTTTTTTAAAAAAATTCTAAGTTCAGATTTATCTTATATCTAAAAACATCACTAATTCGCGAATTTATTGATTGGTGTATATATTATATTGTATAATCTTAACGTTAGGACTTAACTTATGAGAAAAAAGATACGTAAAAATGACTTATTCAAGTAGTTTAACTGATCAAGAATGGAAAATAATCGAAGCTTTATTACCCAAGAAAAAAAAACTAGACCTCCAACTTGGACAAAAAGAGAGATTTTAGATGGAATATTTTATCAACTAAAAAATGGTTGCAATTGGGGTGATTTACCCAAAGATTTTCCTCCTTACTCTACAGTTTATTGGCATTATAAACAATGGAGGTCTGAAGGAATAATCGAAGAAATAATGAAAAAACTACATGGTCAAGTCAGAGAGCAAATTAACAAAGATCCTGAATGGACAACATTAATGCTCATTGATTCACAAGCCGTAAAAAATACTTGTAATGCAGGAATTTCCTCAAAAGGATTTTGTTTGTACAAAGCAACTAACGGGATTAAAAGACACTTAGCGGTAGATAGTTTAGGATTTCCTTTTTTTACTTACTGTACCAAAGCTAATATTTCTGATGATCAAGGATTAATTGAAATGTTAACTATTAATATTGATTATTTTAAATTGAAGCCAGATGAACTAGCAAAAACAACTATCTTACTCGATAATGGTTATCATCCTCAAAAAATTCAGGAAGAATTAGAAAAAATTTATCCAGAAATTATGACAAAAATTAAATTTGAACTTTCTGCTAAACCTTCTAAAGTCAAAAAAGAAAAACAAGGAAAAACAGGTTTTATCCCTGTTAAGGCTAGATGGGTTATAGAAAGAAGTAATTCTTGGATAGAGAGATGTAAAATTTTAGTTAAGAATTTTGAAAGAACTTTGGCTAATGCGAATACTAAAATTCATCTATGTTTTGTTAGACTTATGCTTAAAAGATTAGCGATTGCTTAGATATTAAATGGATGTAATCAGATTTCTAGACTAAGCAATAATTTCATAATAATAATCAAGAAGCGAGAGAAATTTACAAACTTTTCTCCTGTATATATTATTGTATATATTAATGCATATACGTTATTTTTAGTTTCAGAAAATAGTTCTTGAGACTAATTCTAAATAATTAGGTAATTTACTAAGTAAATTACTAGACAAGATTAATGTTTGTAAAAAAAGATCCCAAATGGGTTCTATATGTGTCGTAGTGACAACACAAGTGTTACCTAACTACAACACATATTACTAGGTGTCAAAAATAGAAAAAGTTATTCTCAATTATTAGAAAAATTATGGCTAAAAAATATCCCTGGCCTGAGTCCAACGCAGTAGGTCATAAGGGAATCTGCCATTAGGGGTCAACACCCTCACCATTGGCTCTCGATGTTGGTACAGTGGTAAATGTTGAATCGGTACGTCCTCCACTAATCCTATTGAGATCGCTCGCTCATACCACTGGCTAAATTCCTCAGTTATTGCTGCGGTGGGATTAGGAAGGTATGGGGATGAGGATGGCTTAGGAGATGTTTGTGGGGTATTGGTGGCGGTGGTGGGCTTCCATTTCTCCTTAATGGCTTTTACTAGGAAGCCAGAAGGGTTTTTAACTTGTCCCTGGCGTTTATGTTCTCGTAGGGCTTCTAGGGCGTTTAACACCACTTCTGAGGTATTGGATTTAATTAATCGCTCAATGGTGCGGTTAACTTTGATGCCATAATCGTCGCACTTCTCAAGCAGCTTCTTCTTACTCAGTTTTCTGGGTTGGCCATTGGTCGATGATTCAGTATTAGTCGATGGTAAAGATTGATTGTTATCAATGGTTGATGATTGAGTTGGTGGTTGATTGGTGGTGTTGTCTATCTGGTTCGTTTCAGAGGTTGATGGAGTGGGTTCGGTTGTGTCTTCTGGTTCTGTGTCTTTCGACTCAACTGGATCAATTTTGCCGTTTAAGGTGGGTTGATTTGGCTTAATAATGGATTGCTCATCCGATGAGTTTAACTGGGCTATTTCTGCCATTAACTCAGCTTCTAGGCGTTTAAGGCTATGGGAAGTGGATAGGCCAAGATTGAGGAAGTTTTGCTTGGCAGCGTGAAGCGATGCGATGCGCTTGGTTAGGTGGTCAGGGAGGTCATTGGGTAATTCTGAAAGTTGAACCGGCGCGTCGGAGAGGGAGGGGTCAGTAGGGGGCGTAGATTGTTCATTTGTTGTTGGATTAGTTTTTGATTTTTTTTGTGGGTGAGCTTCATTGCATTCAAATACTTCATATAGGGGAGTATTTGATACAGATTCGCTCTGGCTATGGGTTTCATCTTGTTTTAATGGGGGGGCGGTTGGGGCTATTTGGGGCTTTTTTTGGGGTTCTGTTGGGGGAGCGGTTTGGCTCTGGGCTTGGGTTTGTATCGTTTCTGGAGTTGCTTTATGTTGGGGATGCCATAGCACTAGGTATTTTTTCTGCCCTAATGTTCTTATGGAAAATCCTTTGCCATATTTTTCTTTGGCTGTTTTTATGATCACTTGTCTTCTTAGGGTTACTTGTTGGGGTAGTTCTCCTTTGGCTTCTAGGTGGGCTACTGTTTCAGAGATCCTCTTTTCTATGTCTAATGTTCTTTGGTTACTGCTGTGTCTGTTGTAGGTTTTGTTATAGTTGCTGCTTCGGTTGGGAAAGTTACAGTAGGGTAGGTAATATTCGTTTCTTTCTGTGTAATAACAAATTTCTTCGATTCGTTTGTCGATTTCGTGTTGGTGGCGACACCATTGGTTATATCCTGGGGCGTTGATTACTGTTTCTTTGATGGCTGCTCTTAGTTTGGCTCCTGTCAGTTCTTTGAAGACGATATGGTAGGCTACGAATTTTGTTAGTAGGTAGTTGGTTTGGTGGTGTCCTGTCCATCCTAGTTCTAGTAGTTGTTCTAGGGCTTGTTTCCAGGCTTGCGCTGTTGGACTATAGAGGGTCTTTTGCCAGCTTCTTTGGGTTTTAAATTCTTCATAGGCTATGTTTAATCGACTGCTAAATGTTTCTATATCTTGACTTTGGGCTGCCCAGTCCATTTGGTCTAGGAAGTCTTCTATACTGTCACTGATGATGTTTAAGTCATCGTCTAGTAGGTATGACCCGCTATTTGGTTGTAGGGGGAGACGTACACCGTTATAATGGCTTTTTTTTCCTTTTTTGGCGTATCTCTTGGGGTTGGGAAAGATTTCTAGTTGTCCTGTTTTTATTTCTAGTTGGGCTGCTTCTAGGGTGGTTTTGACTAAACAGGCTGTTTTGAAGGTGTGTTGGGGTTCCGGTAGGGGGAATATTAGGTGTATGCCTTGGCTATCACTTGATTGGATGAGGACGTGACGGCATAGCCCTATGGCTTCTAGGGCTTCTGTTATGGTTTTTATGGCGTTTGGGTCATTTAGGGGATGATAGGGGCTGTTTCTATCGATATCAATGGTTATGTATCGGGTGGTTGAACCGAA
>JBFRWQ010000263.1:0-4294 GCA_051439665.1 Microcystaceae cyanobacterium
AAAAACAATTCAGTGGTTCTGGCAGGAACAGGAAAAACTGTTGCCTGTTGGATAAGTGAGGAGGAACGGTGAGTTATTGGATTCAAAACAGGCTAAAAAGCCTAGAGGAAGCGTTTAACCCTAAATATTGTCGAGCGATTGATCATGCGATCGCCACTATTGCCCGACAATTCCAAAAAGGGAATAAACTGTTAATCTGTGGTAACGGGGGATCGGCTGCTGATGCCCAACATATCGCCGCAGAATTTGTCGGGCGCTTCCATCTTCATCGCAAAGGACTACCTGCGATCGCTCTAGGAACGAACCCTGCTACCCTAACAGCATGGACAAATGATTACGAGTTTGAAACGATATTTGCCCGTCAAGTAGAAGCTTACGGCCAACCTGGGGATATTCTCTGGGGTATCTCTACGTCTGGGAAGTCCCCTAACATAGTACGGGCAATGGAAACAGCACAAGAAATGGGATTGATTACTTTAGGAATGTCGGGTAATTTGGGTGGCAAACTCAAAAAATACACAGACTACCCCCTATTTGTCAGCCAAGATCATACTCCCTACATTCAAGAAATCCATCTAATCACCTATCATCGTATTTGTGAACAGGTGGAAGCCCAATTATTTGCCAATGTTGGTTTAGAGTCACAAATTGCTGTTTAGGTTAGTATAGTGAATTTTACTGACGATAACTCCCACACGCACCTTGAAAAAGCCCTATTTCTTGATAGAGATGGGGTTTTAATTGAGTATATTCCCTATTTAGGACGACCAGAACAGGTCAAATTACCACCTAATGCAGGGATAGGGTTAAAACAATGGCAGGATCTCGGATATAAATTAATTGTCATTACCAATCAATCGGGGATTGGTAGGGGCTATTTTACCCTAGAAGATGTCAAAGCAGTTCATCAACGTATGCAGGATGAATATGCTAAATTTGGTGTGTTTTTTACTGATATTCTGCTTTGTCCCCACCATCCAGATGAGGGCTGTCTTTGTCGTAAACCTTCCCCCTACTTATTGGTAACAGCAGCCAAACGCCATCAAATTGCGATTCCTCAGTCCTTTTTTATAGGGGATGCGCCCTCGGACTTAGACTGCGCTATCCAAGCAGGTTGTCAGCCTGTTTTGCTATTAACGGGACGGGGAAAAACCACCGTAGAAAAATTAAGTCAATATGATTGTAAAATTCCTGTCTATGAACAGTTGCAAGATACGATTGATTTGTTACCGTGATTAATCAAACAACCCAACAGCCCCTTATGACGGTGATTGTTGCCATGAGTCTTGATGGTAAAATTGCCGATTATCAGCGCCATGCTGCCCGTTTTGGCTCTGAGGCTGATAAAAGTCATTTAGAAAGACAAATTTCTTTGGTTGATGCGGTTATATTTGGGGCAGAAACCTTAAGAGCTTATCATACTTCTTTGCCCATTACTGATCCGACTTTATTGAGCGATCGCTTATCTCAATCCTTACCCCCTCAACCAATTCATATTGTTTGTTCTGCATCAGGGAATCTTAATCCTCAATGGCGCTTTTTTCAACAACCGATTCCTCGATGGTTATTAACCACTAGGGAAGGACAAAAGGGATGGAATAATATTAGTACGGCGTTTGAGAAAATTATTAGTTTTAACCATCAGAATGAGGGATTTAACTGGCCAGAAATTTTAGGGTATTTAGGGACTTTAAACTTACATCATATTGCTGTTTTAGGCGGGGGAACATTAATTGGTTCTCTTTTATCAGCAGGAGTCATTGATGAATGGTATATTACCTTATGTCCTTTAATTTTAGGTGGCAAAACTGCCCCATCTTTTGTCGAAGGAATCCAATTTTTAGAGAAAGAAGCCCCTTTTTTAGACTTAATTGATACGAAAATTGTTAATAATGAGGTTTTTCTTCATTATCAAAAAAATAAGAAGTAGTGGCTCTCCTGAACTTATTGTGATCAGTAAAACTTATATATAGTAGGATGGGTTAGGCACCCAGGATAACTTTTAGGAAAACCTTATAATTTTTGATTTGTGCCGTAACCCATCGCAGATTTTTTGTATATTATTATACATTATCCACCACAATCTCAGGAGAGCCGATTTGTAAATCAAAATGGCAACATTATCCCCTGAAACCTTAACCCGTATTTTTAATCTCTTGCGACAAATAGCAGAGGAAATTGAAATCGCTAGTGCAACAGAGTGGATACTTTTTAAAAGGCGAAAATCAAAGAACAATGAATGAATTAGATGAGCTACAAAATGTTAAAGAAAGACTCAACCAATCTTATTCCCGTCTAAACACCTTAACATTAAGAGTTTTAGAAGCTCAACCTGTTGCAACAGAAACTATGGTAGATTTATTAAATCAAGCCATTAATGGCGGGTTAGCCAATTGGGAAGCCTGTCATGCTAGTATTGAAGAAATCAAAAAAGGTTGGAATTTATCATGAGTAAACAGCCATTTTATCCCGACGAAGAAACCCAAAAACGTTGTCTTCAGGGATTAAGACAAAGCAATGATCAACTCGAATTATACAACTTATTTTTGGATGAGGCGATCGCTAAAGTTGATGCTGAGTTACGTCAACAAAAACGAACAAGATTATTACAAAGAAATTATTAAGTGGTATCACTTATATTGTCGGGTACATCAACAAAGTTGAATACCCCCTTATTAATTATAAAAAGTCAACAAATGGTTAATTACTGGTTTATTCTAGTAGTTTACTAACCCCTATTTTCCAATACAAAAACGGCTAAAAATACGATCTAATACTGACTCTGTAACCTCTTCTCCCGTAATTTCTCCTAATGCTTGAATTGCGGTTCTTAGATCAATTGTCCAAAAGTCTAAAGGTAATTCATTGTTAATCGTTTCTTGCACCTGAATTAAAGCATTTTTAACACGAGTTAAAGCTGCTGCTTGCCTTTGATTAATAGCAAAATCTAGGTCTTTCATTTTCATTTTACCTTCTTTGGCTGCTTCTAAAATAGCTGTTTCTAGTTGCTCAATTCCTTCATTATTTAGCGCTGAGATAGTGATATAGTTGATAATTTCTGAAGGAAAGTTGTCTGTCTTAATAGTTGCTAAATCAATTTTATTAACCACCAAAATAACAGGACATTGTTTAACTTGTTGATAGATTTCTTCGTCTTCCTTTGTCCATCCTTGACTAGCATCAATGGTTAATAATACCAAATCTGCACTACTAGCAACTTGATGCGATCGCTCTACCCCCATCTTTTCCACTTGATCAACAGTTTCCCGAATTCCTGCCGTATCCAACACTTTAACAGGAATTCCCGCCACTACTAACTGAGATTCTACAATATCCCTAGTTGTCCCTGGTAAATCTGTCACAATTGCCCGATCACAACGACTCCACGCATTCAATAAACTAGATTTTCCCACATTCGGTTGGCCAACAATTGCTACCTTTAACCCACTGCGTAATAATTCCCCCCGATCTGCGGTTTCTAAAAAGGTGTTAACTTGAGAAAGTAGGTCTTTAAGTTGCTGAATAATATCTCCTTCATCTAAGGGAGGTAAATCATCCTCAAAATCAATTCTAGCTTCCACTTCTGCTAAAATATCCAAACAAGTTCCCCTCAATTGACGGATAGGAGTCGCTAACTTTCCCTGTAACCCTGCGATCGCCTTATGGGATGCTTGAATCGATTGTGCGCCCACCAATTCTGCGATACTTTCGGCTTGAGTTAAGTCAATTCGTCCATTTAGAAAGGCTCTTAAGGTAAATTCTCCTGCTTGCGCTAACCTAGCCCCTTCTTCCAGACATAGCTGTAAAATTTGCTGTACTGGGATCATCCCCCCATGACAATGAAATTCCACCACATCTTCACGGGTAAAAGAGCGAGGGGATAACATGGGTAAAAGTAACCCTTCATCGATCACTTGTTGGGTATGAGGATGACAAATTGTACCATAAATTACTCTATGACTTTCCCAATCCGTTTTTCCTTGGGGTTTAAAGAGTTTTTTGCTAATTTTTAGGGCATTTTCCCCCGATAAACGGACAATCCCAATACTTCCCTGTTGGGGAACAATTGCTGTTGCGATCGCTGCGATCGTCTCTTGTTGAATAATTTTCATCATGCCAATTTGATCAAATCATCATATTGTAACCCCGTTGTTGGGCTAGTTGTTGGGCTTTAGCCCCACCCCTACCCCATCACAAAAGGAGTATAGAAATGTATCAATATCGTAAATTAACCCCCAAACAACAAGAAGAAATAGTAAACAAGAGAATCAAAAAAGGATTTCCGCCTCACACT
>JBFRWQ010000264.1:0-4723 GCA_051439665.1 Microcystaceae cyanobacterium
ATACAAATAAGATGGATCGGTTGTAAGGCTTGATAAGTTAGATAATAACAAATTCGATAAAAACCTTTTAATTGTGCATCAGTTGGCATTGACTCACGTTATATTAGTAATGGTCTTAATTTTACTATCAAAAGCTTAATCTCTCCGAAAATTAATTATTAACCACCAGATTATACTTCCATAATTTCAGATCGGGTGTGGGCGCAAGCCTTGCGCCCCTACCATTAACAACTTTTGAGTAAGAATTAACCTTTAACACAAACAACTTGTTTAAGGGTTGCTACTACTTCAACCAAGTCAGATTGTTGTTCCATTACCTCATCAATGGGTTTATAAGCGCTGGGAATTTCATCTAAAATACCTGAATCTTTGCGACATTCAACCCCTTTGGTTTGTTCTAGCAAATCATCTAGGGTAAACGATTTTTTGGCTTTGCTTCTAGACATCAAGCGCCCTGCACCATGAGAACAGCTACAAAAGCTATCATGTTGCCCTTTTCCTTTGACAATATAGGATTTAGTTCCCATTGACCCCGGAATAATACCATAATCGCTTTCTTGAGCCCTAACTGCTCCTTTTCGGGTCACATAAACTTCTTCCCCAAAGTGAACCTCTTTTTCGGCGTAATTATGGTGACAATTAACTGTTAATAAGGGTTTAGTCTGTTTTCCGCCAGCAAGATGTTTCTCAATAATGCGTTTAAAGCGAGCCATCATTACATCACGGTTAAAGCGGGCATAATCTTGCGCCCACTGTAAATCTCGCCAATAAGCTGCAAATTCTGGTGTCCCTGAGACAAAATAAGACAAATCAGGGTCAGGTAATTTTGTTTCTGACAATTTAGCTAATTCTTTAGCTGTCCCGATATGACATTGAGCTAATTTATTACCAATGTGACGAGAACCAGAGTGTAACATTAGCCACACTTGATCTTCTGTATCTAAGCAGACTTCAATAAAGTGATTACCGCCACCCAGAGATCCCATTTGGCGTAATGCCTTAGTTTCAAGGTTTTTCACCCCAGGATGCAAGTCTTTGAACTGTTTCCATCCTTGCCAATTTCTGGAACTTTTATCTGCATCTTTGTTCTCATTAAAACCAACAGGAATCGCAGCTTCAATATCCTGGCGAATTTTCTTTAGTTTTCCTTCTAGTTGGGCGGCAGTGAAAGGTAGTTGCATTGCTGCCATACCACAACCAATATCAACCCCTACCGCAGCCGGAATAACGGCATCTTTGGTGGCGATAACTGAACCCACTAATGCGCCTTTCCCAAGGTGAACATCGGGCATTAAAGCAACGTGCTTAAAGACAAACGGCAAAGAAGCAACATTCTTAGCCATTGTGTACTCGTTTGAACCTAATTCGTGACTTGCCCAAGATAAAACAGGGGAAGGGGTCGAAACTTTTAGACGTTGATAGGGCATTTATCTTAACCAATTCTTTTCCTCAACTATTATAAGATATTTATTTGTAAAGTTATGTAACGAACGGCTTATTTTGTGCATTAGAATAAAGTTTGTAGTAAGCGCTTGAGGGCTTTAGCCCCCACTACGAGCCTATTAATGAAGTTTATAGTAAGATGTAGGTTGGGTTGAGGCTCGAAACCCAACATAATCCAATTTTAAGACACCAAATTAGGTGAAACAATCCACTATGAACCTTTTATGGGCAAAGCCCATCCTACTTGATGAGAATTAGAATAAGGTTTGTAGTAAGCGCTTTAGGGCTAAATTCCTTACTATGAGCCTATTAATGAAGTTTGTAGTAAGATGTAGGTTGGGTAGAGGCTCGAAACCCAACACAATCCAATTCTAAGACACCAAATTAGGTGAAACAATCCACTACGAACCTTTTGATGGGCAAAGCCCATCCTACCTGATGAGATTACTAATGCTAGATTTTCTTTTCTTTTTATCTCCCCCAACTAACCCTATCAATTTTCCTATTCAGTCAGAATTGGTCATGTCTCAGGTTGTCCGTCCTCTTTCTGGTAGTTTGGATACAGTGGCTGTTTTTAACAGTAATAGTCCTGAATTAGTTTTAAATGAAGGTATTTTACTTTCTACTTTTGCCCCCAAGGATCAAGCTTATCCTAGCGCTCATTTAAACTATAGGTTTCAAGGAAGATTTGATATTTTTGCTCATCATATAGCTAAAGCCAATCAACCAGATGATTTAAGGACACTTTATTTAGGAATTTTACTCCATAATCCTAGTGATCAAGCTATTACTGTACAAATCTTAGAGGGAGCAACCTATTTAAGTCAACCTGATGCTCCTTTTGTTGAACTAGCACCTCAAATTGAGGCAACTGAGCAGGATATTTATGCAGGACCAGGTAGTAGGGTGATGGGAGACTTGTTAAAAGGGCATTCTAATGATCAAATGTCAACTCAATTAGTGATTCCTCCTCAATCTAGTCAAATTTTGCTCAATCTTCCTATTCCTGTTCGGGATCTCGATCCCCCTCTCAATGGGCGCTCTACTTATGTCCGACTCTACAGCAAAGATCCTCTATACATTGCTAGTTTAGCTAAATTTGCCCAAAGAGATGAATTAGAGCAGGATATAGCCCCTAGTTTGGCAGAATGGCAGAGTTTATTAAAGAATGGTGATTTGGTGACTCCTCGTGATCGCCCCCCCAGTGATCCAACAGACAAAACGAAGTTAATCTATGGAAGAGTGGCCGGGGTGTCTCAAGGCGCACAGTGGCAAACAAGACTGACAGATAGAGGCAAACTAGATTTAACCATTCCCAGACCAGGAAAGTCTATTTCCTATGGTATTAGCACCCTAATTGGGGGCAGACTCGGTACACAACAGGTTCAAACTGCGCCTATGTTGGTACGCTACCCTGACACGGCTTATCAAGCACATGGTAACTATGGCGTTGAGTATAACTTAACCTTACCTCTGTATAATCCAACCTCAGAGACGCAAACAGTGGTATTAAAGCTAGAAACACCGATTAAAGAGGATGAATTAAGTGATGACTTGCAATTCCTTGAGCCACCTGCCAAGCAAGTGTTTTTTCGTGGTTTAGTTAAGGTTAAATATCCTGATCAAAATAATAAGCTACAAAACCGCTATTTTCATCTAGTACAACGGCGAGGACAAAAGGGTGAACCTTTGTTATCTTTAGATTTAAAAGCAAATGAGCGTAAGACAGTCGCATTTTCCCTGATTTATCCTCCTGATGCCACACCTCCTCAAGTTTTAACTCTTGAGACTTTATCGAAGGTTAAGTAGAGAGGGGAGAAGGGGGAGACGGACTGATAAAATAAACAAATTAACTCAGCGCTCAACAAGGTTTAGGCAATTTATTTATGGATGTCGTGTCACCCTCTATCGTATGGTCTATTAGCTTAGTGGGTTTATATTTAGGCATTTTACTGCTCATTGCCGAATTATTAGGTCGTCTGACTGAAATTAAAGGAGAATGGACAAGAAAGATTGTTCATATTGGTTCAGGCCATGTTTTATTGTTCGCATGGTTACTTAAGATTCCCGCTTGGATAGGGATTGCGGCGGCGATTATTGCAGCGCTGGTTGCCCTAATTTCCTATCAATTCCCTATTTTACCCAGTATTAACAGTGTGGGACGCAAAAGCTTAGGAACTTTCTTCTATGCGCTTAGTATTGGTCTATTGGTCGGGATTTTTTGGACAATTGACCAGCCTTATTATGGTGTACTAGGCATTTTAGTCATGGCTTGGGGAGATGGGATGGCGGCCATTATTGGTCAAAAATGGGGCAAACATCCTTACCAAGTTTTGGGCATGACGAAGAGTTGGGAAGGCTCATTGACAATGACAGGGGTGAGCTTTCTAATTTCCATGCTCATTTTGTCGGCCATTTACGGGTACAATGGGGGGACTTGGCTAATCTCTTTTGTATTAAGTCTTTTTGCTACCTTTCTTGAATCTTTTTCCAAACTAGGAATCGATAACTTGACTGTTCCCCTTGGCAGCGCTCTGTTTGCCTTTTATGGGGTGAACCTTTGGCTTTCATTGCAATAAGGAGTTTATTGTGTTCAAAATTGCTCTCAAAAATGACCAGTATCAGACTTATCTTCTCTCAGATGAGACAGCGTTAGCAGAAGCAGAAGTTGTGCCCGCAAGGGGGGGAATTATTACCCGTTGGCGTATTCAAGGCCAAGAACTTCTCTATCTGGATGAAGAGCGCTTTAAAAACCCTGACTTGAGTATTCGGGGTGGAATTCCGATTTTATTTCCCATTTGTGGCAATTTAGTTGACAATACCTATATTCATCAAAATAAAACCTATCAACTTAAACAACATGGCTTTGCCAGAGACTTACCCTGGCAAGTCGTCGAACAAAATGCCGAAGGAAGTGCTAACCTAACCCTTGTTTTAGAGAGTGATGATAGCACCAGAGCCGTTTATCCCTTTGATTTTCGCCTCAGCTTCCGCTATCAACTACAAGGCAATTCCCTAGCGCTTTATCAAACCCATACTAACCTCTCTGAGACGGTGATGCCTTTTGCTAGTGGGTTACATACTTATTTCTCTGTGTCGGATAAAACCGAGCTTACCCTTGATCTTCCAGGTTCCCAATACCAGAAAAAAGGTAATGAGGAAATATTCCCCTATAATGGGTCGTTTGATTTTGAGGAAGAAGAAATTGATGTTGCATTTAAAGAAATTACAAGGGATACGGCTAGTTTTACTGATCTCAAGCGCAAATTAACAGTGAGTA
>JBFRWQ010000265.1:0-3007 GCA_051439665.1 Microcystaceae cyanobacterium
GATTTACTATGACGAAGAAAGCGATCGCATTAAAGCAGTGTCAATTAGGAGTTAGAAGAATGACTCCAACAATAAAATCCTTACTTTTAGGGTAACGGCTCACCGCAGTAAGGAGCAAATCTTGAGAAGGGGTTGACAAAAAAGGTTCTGGCTAGTGGTTGTTACTGCTAACTAATATGACATGTATCTTGTTCTAGTTGTTCGAGCAATTGAGGAAACTGTTCTAATGTTTTTAGTAAATTCTCGCTATCAAAAGCTTGTAGTTGTTGAGTGATTAAAGTGGCATAATTAGAAACAATGGGACAGCTATATTGATCCCCTAATTGCTGTAACCGTTGACTGAATTTACGAATATCTTTAGTCTTCATTGATTGACATAACTCTGGCCAAATAGAGTCCTTCTCTTGTTTGATGATGTCTAATAACTCACCGCAATTATTTATTTTGGGGCTTGGAGTAATGACAGGTTGATCAGAATAAGAGCGATCTATCTCTTGGATGGGAAACATATCTTTCAAGGCATCGATTAAGTCTAATTGACTAACTGGTTTCTGAAGCAATCCATCACAAATTTCTTTTAAATCCTCTTCTTCTTGGAACTGAGCAGTAACAATAATAATGGGAATATCTTGAGTTTCAGGACTTTTTTTCAGATATTCTGTGGCTTCTTTACCGTCGCAGATAGGCATTCGTAAATCCATTAAAATTAGATCAGGATGATAGAGCAATGCTTTTTCAATCCCTTGCTCTCCATTTTCAGCCATAATGATTTGATGATTACTTTGTCCTAAATAACTCTGCATTAAATCTCGATTACTTTTAATATCATCAACTACTAAAATTGTGAGAGGGGGTAATTGATTTAGATTCAGGTTAACAGAATTGTTAATCTGTGAATTAAGGGGAGAAACAACAGGGAGATTGAGAAACTCAAAAGTAAACCGACTCCCCTGATTAACTTCGCTTTCGAGGGTGATTTTTCCGCCTAACATTTTGGTTAATCGTTTAGTAATCGCTAATCCTAACCCAGTTCCTCCATATTTACGAGTGCTTTGGCCTTCAGTTTGAGTAAAGGCATTAAAAATAGTATCTTGTTGCTCTAGTGGGATACCAATTCCTGTATCTTCAACAATGATCGTTAAATCAATGGTATCAGACTCAAAGCTCATATAATGGGGAGAATGTTTAACCGTAGTGCTGATCTTAATTCCGCCTGTTTCTGTAAATTTCAAAGCATTTCCTACCACATTAAATAAAATTTGCCGTAGTCGTACCCCATCAATATTAATTGCATCGGGGAGATGATCATCTAAATGAGTAATCAAATAGAGGTGTTTTTGTTGAGCTTGTACATGGAAAATTTGTTTAATATCGAGAATTAAATGTTCAATATTGGTTGGTTCGGGATAAATGGGCATTTTACCCGATTCGATCTTAGATAAGTCTAAAATATCATTAATAATCGTTAGTAAAGTTTGGCCACTAGAAACAATCGAATCAAGATAGTTGCGTAAACTAGGCTCACTTAACGAGTCGGATAATAAGTTACTAAATCCTAAGATAGCATTCATAGGGGTACGAATTTCGTGGCTCATATTGGCGAGAAATTCACTTTTGGCTTGATTCGCTTTTTCGGCTGCTTTCCGAGCAGATTTTAAGGCTTTTTCGGCTCTTCTTTTCTCAGTAATATCAATCACAATACCCATTAAGCGTAGTGCTTTTCCTTGTTCATCTCTAACACAATTTCCCTTTGCTTCTATCCAGATATAATGACCTTGACGGTGTTTCATACGATGAATATTATTATATTTTGGAGTTCTTCCACTAATATGATGATCAGCATCTGACATTACCGTTGCCAAATCATCAGGGTGAACATTATCTGACCATGTATTGAATTCATAAGGGAGGAAATGATCTTCGTAACCTAAAATTTCCATCCACACAGGAGAATAATAAACAGCATCAGTCTGTAAATTCCAATCCCAAATACCAACCCTTGCACTAGAAGTCACAAATTTATAACGTTCTTCACTTTCTCTCAGACTTGCTTCCATCATCTGACTATGTAATATTTCTTTTGCTAGATTCTCATTAACTTCTACAAAAGAAGCTGTTCGTTCAGCGACTCGTATTTCTAGGGTATCATTGGCTTTTTTTAGTGCATTAAACTGGTTTTTAAGGGCAATGATCATGGTTTGAAAATTATACGTTAGAATATTTAAGTCTCTGATCTTAGAATAGTGTAGTTTATCTTCTTCCCAATCATCTAAAACTTTTTGAGGCAAATCTGTCGTCATTTTGGCCAGAGAAGTGACAGGAGAAACAATTTGCCGACTAATTGCTTTAGCCACGACTAAGCCAATAACTATTACTAACATCATCATTGCTAGACTTTTTATATAAAGAATTTGCAATAAATCGATATAATCATCAGGGGATAACTTCACCAAAACTGTCCAGGGAAGGAGAGAACTGGGAGATTTTTCATAGAAATAGAAAGACTTTCGCCAAGCTAACATCTGATTTAATCCCTTTTGATCAGGAAACCACTGTTTGATCACTGAATTTGTTTGTTTAATTCGTCCTGTTTGACGTAAATTGTACGTCTCTCCTATTAAGAACTTTTGATGACTATCTGCGACTACATGAGCCTTATCATCCAAGATAATGACCTGTAAAGAATCAAGGGTTGTACTAAAATCAAGAAACTGAGCAACATAGTCGAGATTTAAAGAGCCATACAAAATGCCTCGAAAAAAAGGATATATTTTGCTGATCAGAGGAACAATAATATCTACATGGGGAGACTGAGAACTAGAACTGGTGTGAATTTCCGTCATTTTCGGTTGATTGGTTTGCCTTAATTGGTCAAAGTCCAGCTTTTTCGCCACATTTTGCCCAATTAATTCCTGTCCATCTGAAGAAATCCAGGGATCTGCTTGCCAAATCTCTCCCGTCTCATCTGTAATGTATAATTGACGAAAGGCGGGCATGATTTGACGAT
>JBFRWQ010000266.1:0-2511 GCA_051439665.1 Microcystaceae cyanobacterium
GTTTTGGCAACGATGAACAGGCTATGGCTTCATTGGAAACAGGTGTTCTGCTATGCGATCGCAGTCATTGGGGACTGATTCAACTAACAGGAGAGGATAGACATCGCTTTTTACATAACCAAACCACTAATAATATTGAGACTTTAAAAGCAGGAGAGGGATGTGATACGGTTTTTGTTAATTCAACGGGAAGAACCCTTGATTTAGCCACTGCTTATGTGATGGATCAAGCGCTCTGGGTATTAGTCTCACCTAACCGTCGTACTTTCCTGATGGAGTGGATGGATCGCTATCTATTTCCAATGGATAAGGTAGAATTAAAGGATATTACTGATGAAAAGGCTATTTTTACGCTCATTGGTCAAAAGTCAACTGATATTATTGCCAAACTGGGTGGAGATCAATTAAATGATCTTCCCTCTGGCTCAAATCAGACAATAACAAGAGACGAAATAACCCTGACAATAGGGGTAGGAAGTGGCTTAAATACCCTTGGCTATAATTTAATCGTTGACCTAGAAAATAGGGCTAAACTTTGGTCATTGTTAAGTGAGTTGGATGTGATTCCTATGGGAGAAAGCGCTTGGCAAACCCTTTCTATTCATCAAGGTCGTCCTGTTGTTAATCTGGAATTAACTGAAGATTATAACCCCTTAGAAGCAGGTTTATGGCAGGCAATTTCCTTTGAGAAAGGGTGTTATATTGGACAAGAAACCATTGCTCGCTTAAATACTTATAAAGGGGTTAAACAGCGCTTGTGGGGAATTCAATTAAATCAACCCGTTGAACCACAAACACCGATTATGATCAATGGGGAAAAAGTTGGTATCTTAACAAGTTGTATTGATCAATTTGGCTTAGGTTATATCCGTACCAAAGCAGGGGGTGAAGGATTAAAGGTAGAGGTAGGAGATGCAACAGGAGAAGTGATTGCTGTTCCTTTCTTAAGCCATGATTATTACACAAAATAGGGAAAGATTATGAAAGTTGCTACATGGAATGTTAATTCAATTCGGATGCGTCAAGAACAAGTAAAAAACTGGTTACTAGAGCATTCAATTGATGTTTTGTGTTTACAAGAAACGAAAGTGGTGGATCAAAGTTTTCCCCAAGATCCCTTTGAAGAAATAGGATATCATCTCTATATTTTTGGACAGAAAGCCTATAATGGGGTAGCTATGTTTAGTAAACAACCCCTGAAGGATGTGATCATGGGATTTAGTCCTATTGTAGGCGATGAGTTAGGACAAACCTTTGATCAACAAAAGCGAGTGATTTCAGGGGTAATTGATAATGTCAGAATTGTTAACTTATATGTTCCCAATGGAGCCTCTTTAGACAGTGATAAATATCAATATAAGTTATCATGGTTTGAGATATTAGAAACCTATCTCAAAACCTTACTAGACAAAGAATCTCATGAATTATGTATTTGCGGTGATTTTAATATTGCTTTAGAAGATCGAGATATTTATAATCCCAAAAATAAAGTAAAACATATCATGTCTTCTCCACCAGAAAGAGCAGCATTACAAAAAATTCTAGATTTAGGACTACAAGATTGCTTTCGTAAATTTACCGAAGAAACTGGGAATTTTAGCTGGTGGGACTATCGAAGTGGAGGGTTTAAAAATAATCGAGGATGGCGCATTGATCATCATTATTTAAGCCGCAATTTATATCAAAAAGCTATCAGTTGTACGATTGATACAGAACCGAGAAAACTGGAAAAACCAAGCGATCATGCGCCTGTCATTGTTGAATTTTAGCCACACAGAATACTGGAATTATGGTAAGATATAATGTATGGATGTCGTTTATGATTTACAAAATATAGCATTTGAATGGGATGCTAACAAAGCTCAAATCAATGTTGAAAAACATGGGGTAACATTTGAAGAAGCAGCCGAAGTATTTTTCGACCCCTTTTATCAAACAGGGGATGGGATGGTTGATAGTGAACAACGAGAATTTATTCTTGGTTATTCCCTCGCCTATCGTGTTTTATTTGTTGTTTTTGTTGAACGCAACCAACGCACTCGTATTATTTCCGCACGTCCAGCTACTCGAATAGAGAAAAAACAATATGAACAAGCCTAAAGAAGAAATTCTCCTGACAATTAAACCTCGTCCCTCGGAAAATGTATCAATTTCAATTCCCAAAGATACACTTTCAGCGCTTCAAGAAATAGCTAATCATCAGGATATGTCTTTAGAAGCGCTCTTAAAATTCTATATTGGACAAGGTTTACGCCAAGACTTAGCCAAATTCTCTTCGTCTAAGGTATGAGTCCATTAAAATGGACTTTTGTATATGAGCCTTGAAATTAATTTCTTGGCTAACTAAGTAACGTTCAATAAATTGAACTAGGTTGATTAACTTAATTGATAGTTATCTTCAGATAACGAACCCTATGAGCCACGTCAATTTATTGCAGGGTGGTTTATATAATACCCCATAATTTATCATGAATAATGGGATAAGGAAGTTCATTTAAGAGCTAATATTAT
>JBFRWQ010000267.1:0-10238 GCA_051439665.1 Microcystaceae cyanobacterium
CTTATTGATTTATTATGGGTTATTGTGATGGATATTCTGACTTTGGTGTTGGGTTTCCTTACGTCAACCCAACCTACGGATGATTTGAGATTATTCATGCCCAATATGATCATCAAAGTGCGATCGCTGATCTTGCTCGGTTGTTTTTGTGGCACGAAACCCAACAAATTACACCTTTTTGCTATATATTTGGTTAAAATGAGCAATGAACCTTAAATAATTTAACTAACAAAAATGAGGGAAAATTATGAATGTAAAAGATTATCCTTTTGCTCAAGAATTAATTACAGATCATCAAGGTCATATCCAGCAAGTTATTATTAATTTTGAAGATTATCAACAAATGATTGAAGCTTATGAAGATACAGCACTCTATCGTGCTATGATGGAAGTAAAAGACGAAAAACCTTTAACCATTGAAGAGGCATTAATTGAATTAGAAAAAGAATGAAAGCTAATTATCTTCCCACTTTTGTTAAAGACATTAAAGCCTTAAAAAGTTCCCCCTATTATTCAACTATCAAGAAGGTTGTTTTTGAGGAAATTTTAACTTACCAACAGCTTAACGAGATGGTTAATGTTAAAAAATTAAAAGGAGAAGATAATGCCTATAGAATTCGTATAGGCGACTATAGTGCGATCGCTCTTGTAGGGTGGGTTAATGCAATGTAACGCACCGAAAATAACCTTAATATGGGACATAAATCTGGTGCGTTACGCTACGCTAACACACCCTACTGTTTTATACGGTTTTCGGTGGGTTAATCATCCTAAAATGAGTAACGAAACCCAACCAATCACACCTTATTGGCTTAGTATTGGGTAATTTTGAGGTATCTTCTGACTTTGATGTGGGGTTTCCTTATGTCAACTCAACCTACGTTTTAGCGATGTATTGCGTTAAAATGAGCAAAGCGACCTAAATTAATTTTAATTAATTGAACCAAAGGAAAAAGCATGAATGCTATCTCGATTAATCAATTTACCAATAATATCCAAGACTTTATTAAACAAGTTATAGAACAACATACTCCCCTGAAGATCACCTCTCAAAATGGAGAAGATTTAATCATTATGAGTGCTGAAGATTGGGAACAACAACAAGAAACCTTATTTGTTTTGCAAAATAGCGAATTAATGCAACAAATTAATGATTCTTTAACTACTCATACCCAAAATCAAGGTAAAAAGCTTAATCAAGAGTAACTCAATGAGATCCTTAATATTTGAAGTGCGATCGCTGCTCTTGTAGGTTGGGTAGAGGCACGAAACCCAACAAATAACATCTTATTGGTTGATTATGGCTTATTTTGATAGATTATTTGATTTAGGTGTTGGGTTTCCTTGTGTCAACCCAACCTACGGTTTGGCTATATTTTGAGTTAAAATAAGGCAAAGCAAACTAAATGAATTTTAATTAATTGAACTTAAGAAAAATAATGAGAGAAACCAACC
Source organism: Microcystaceae cyanobacterium (assembly GCA_051439665.1). GTDB lineage: Bacteria > Cyanobacteriota > Cyanobacteriia > Cyanobacteriales > Microcystaceae > JBGTGT01. The sequence goes on from JBFRWQ010000267.1 coordinate 1,456, forward strand.
AATTAAAAGAGATAGAACAAGCAATTAGCCAGTTATCTCCCCAAGATTTAACCGCATTTCGTCGCTGGTTCGCTGAATTTGACGCACAAGCATGGGATCAACAATTTGAAACCGATGCGATGACAGGTAAGCTAGATGGATTAGCGCAAAGAGCCTTAAAACACTTACGAGAGGGAAACTGCACCGACCTGTGAAACATCGAGCTACTCCCGATTTTTGGTACTATTATCGACAATTACCTCCCCATATTCAAGACCTTGCCGATAAATGTTACAATCTATTGAAACAAGCTCCCTATTATCCCTCACTACATTTTAAGAAAGTGGGACGCTTTTGGACATTGCGATCGCTGCTCTTGTAGGTTGGGTAGAGGCACGAAACCCAACAAGTTACACCTTATTGATTTATTATGGGTTATTGTGATGGATTATTTGATTTAGATGTTGGGTTTCCTTACGTCAACCCAACCTACGGATGATTTGAGATTATTCATGCCCAATATGATCATCAAAGTGCGATCGCTTGTAGGTTGGGTAGAGGCACGAAACCCAACAAATTACACCTTATTGGTTTATTATAGGTTATTTTGATGGATGATTTGACTTTGGTGTTGGTTTGACCTAAGAAAACCCAACCATCGCTTTTTTTGTGACCTTTCCTTCCGATAATAACTCATAACCTTGAACTTTTACGATGGCTCAAACATTAACCAAAGCAATTACCTTTGATCATTTTATTGCTCAATATCCTAATATTGGGGGACGCTATGAACTACATGATGGAATAATCGTTGAAATGCCCAATCCCAAAGGACAACACTCAATTGTAACGGGTTTTATAATTGAAGAATTAATCCTCACCATTATTTCAATGGGTAAACGAGGAATCTGGACAATTCCCAGAGAATCAATTGTCAAATCTAGTAACGGTAAATCAGGCTATGAACCAGATATAATTGTGCTTGATCAAGAGAGAATTACTAGCGAACCCCGTTGGCGAAGTGAGTCAATTATTGAAAAGTCCGAATCGGTTAAACTCATTGTCGAAGTAGTCAGTACCAACTGGCGGGACGACTATTTTAAAAAACGGGCAGATTATGAAGAATTAGGAATTGCTGAATATTGGATTGTTGACTACGCAGCACTGGGAGGACGGAACTTTTTGGGCAATCCTAAAAAGCCAAAACTGTCAGTTTACCAATTAATTGATGGTGAATATCAGGTTCAACAGTTTGGGGGAGATGATATGATTATTTCACCCACATTTCCTACTTTCCATCAAACAGCTAACCAAATTTTCCAAGCCAGCCATTTCTAATGATCAGTGCGCTTGAGTTGGTGAACTACTGTTATTTAAGACCTACCCAGAACTACTTATATCTGGATAGATCTGGACAAGTAAACTCAAACGGTGAGAGTTACAGTGCGATCGCTTTTCGGTTGGTTAGAGGCACAAAACCCAACAAATTACACCTTATTGGTTGATTATGGCTTATTTTGATAGATTATTTGATTTAGGTGTTGGGTTTCCTTGCGTCAACCCAACCTACGATTAAGTGCGATCGCTGTGAAATGACACTTGGGAAAACGTCAATTAATTTTGATCTTATGTATAATGATATATACAGCTTATTTATTCAACCGAAACTGATGGATATTATCTTAAAACCAGAACAAGAACAATTAATTAAAGCTAAGGTAAATAGTGGTAAATATACAACAGTTGATGAAGTTATTGCCGAAGCTTTACTCTTGTTAGATGAAAGAGATAAACAGTATCAAACGTGGATACAAAATACTCGTCAGAAAGTAGCTGTCGGTTTAACACAACTAGACAAAGGTGGAGGAATTGAGGTGCAAACTGTTATCAATAAACTCAAAGAGAAAGTAATCCTTGCCAAAAAAGGAATATCATAACGGGTTAGTGCGATCACCTGTAGGTTGGTTTGAGGCACGAAACCAAACAAATCAAACCTGATTGGTTGATTATGGCTTATTTTGATAGATTATTTGATTTAGGTGTTGGGTTTCCTTACGTCAACCCAACCTACGGATGATTTGAGATTATTCATGCCCAATATGATCATCAAAGATTAACCTTTCTCCTGCTCCCCACAGAATATCATAAACCCCTGCTTCAACATAACGATGAAAACTCGAATATTGCCAATTCTTGGGCGCATTCACTAATCCATGATGAACGGGATTATAATGAATATATTCGACGTGATTCAAAAAATCTTGCTCATCCCTAATTTTATGTTCCCAAAAGCGACGTTGCCAAATTGCCTTTTCTCCCTTTTGTTGCCGAGATAACGTCATTTTACCCTGATCAGAAGCCATACATTTACGGCTAAAATAACTTTTAATTAATCGCCAACGAGTTGAAAAATCAGCATCATTTTCGGGCAAAGTCCAAAGACAATGAAGATGCTCTGGTAAAATCACAATTGCGTCAATTTTAAAACGGTGTTGTTTCATTACATATCGAAACGCTTCCCTGAGCAAATCTATATTTTCCGACTCACCTAAAATAGGATGACGATGGTGAGTAACAAGAGTAAAAAAATAGGTTGCTCCTGGTGTTTTTGCCCGACGATATTGCATAGTATAATCGATGCTCTTATAGGTTGGGTAGAGGCACAAAACCCAACAAATTACCCATTATGTGCTTATTATAGGTTATTTGATAGGGTGCTGTACAATTACTTTGATTAAGTCAGCAATTGTGTGATCGCTTGTAGGTTGGGTAGAAAGACGAAACCCAACAAATTACACCTAATTGGTTGATTATGGGTTTTTGTTATGGATTATCTGACTTTGGTGTTGGGTTTGCTTACGTCAACCCAACCTACGATTGTTATAGTTTTTCCCTACAACAAACTTTCTCTTTAAATAATATTCACTACATGGCTAGATCGTAATACACTATCTTGCCAAGAACAGATTAATCCCAAAGCGCCTGGATCAATTTTCGGTTCTACGGGAAGATAACGTTCCCATCCCGTCGCTGTTTGTTGAATACCAAATAATTGAACCGTTTCAATGTATCTAATTCCTCTAATCGTTTGTAAGAGCTTAACAATATCTGAAGAATAAACGGGTCGTCCAAATGGCCATCCTGTTCCTTCTAGTCCCCCTGTAATTGGGTTTAAAAAGCGATAAAGCTCAATTTCCACCTGTTCTAAAAGGCTTTGTTTTGAGATCGATGTATTGTACTCAGGTTCTAAAGCGATTTTAGTTTGCACTGATACACCTACATAATTCGGTTGATTGTAGTAAATTTCCACCCCTAATAAGCGCCGTTCATCTAAATACTCTTGAATTTGACCTAGTAAGGTCGAAGACACAGAAAGTTGATCAGGATGAATTCCAAGTCGGCGCTCAATAGCTGTTAGATCTGCTAAACCTACTAATAATAAACGAACTTGACCTGATTGAAGACGACTAGAAGATTGTTGCAATAAAGAAGCTTTAATCTGATTTAAAAGGGATTCAGGTAGATTAATTTGGTCTTCATCTGGTGCTAAGGCTTGATAGCGCTCAATTTCACGAACTAGCGCTTGATTACCCATCAAAGACTGAGAATCTTGATCGAAAGGATTGGCTTTTTCCGTGGGAAATAAACAGCGAGCACGAGCAATTGCACCTCTTCCAGCTTCAATCGCTAGATTTTCAAAATCTTCTGCTGTTACTGCTCGATTACGACTTCTTAATAATCGAGGGACACGAATCACTACATCTTCTAAGGATTCTGCATTTGCGCCATTGGCTGTTGGTTTATGATTAATGACCTGTGAAACATAGGGAACGGCTGATTTGACAATGGTAATTGTTGATTTCTGCACATTTCCTGCTTGTCCTCCCCCTGTTCGATAGCTTACCATTGAAATTAACGAACCCTTGGGAGGAACCGCCCCATATTGTCGTTCTAGGGGTTGCTGTTCTAAAGGAGTCAGGGATTCATTAAGATAGGGTTGGGTTCTCTGTTGTAATGTTGCTCTTAACTGGGTTTGTTCTTTTAATTGATGGGGTTCACGAATTAAAGGACCAAATTGAATTTCTCCTGTTAGGGAATCAAGGGTATAATGGCGATCGCCTTGATGAGAATCGGCAAAATCATTGACTTCTTGCCAACGTTGTGGTAATTCTTCTGGCGGTCTAACTAACAGATATTCGCTTTCACGACGGGGAAGAATCGGTGTTACCTGTAATTGAAACTTTTGCCCAGGTCTTCCGTCACTTGCCCCTAAATCTTCGTTATTAATGGCAATTTCTTGGGAAATAGGCACAGTTCCCCCCATAGAACTCACATTAATGCCAATAATTCGTGGTGATCGCCCATATCCTGGTTGATTGTCCTGCTGGGGAGTATAGCAACAGCGTAACCAATGACCCTGATAATTACTAAATTGAGCAGAGGGAAAATCCAAGGGAAGATGTAAGATCACATCAGCGCCCGCAAAGGGATCGCTTCCCTCTCTGGTTAATTGACTAAAACTTAACCCATCGGTGCGATCATCGGCTTCTGACAACAAAATTGGTTGCCAACCGTTGCCATCCCACGCTTCCCAAAGTCTAGGTGGTAAATCTGGGTTAATTCCTGTCGAAGTAGCCGATTCTCCTTTAAATGTTAGGGCGATCACGTTTCCCGCTAAGGACTCATTCGGTTCCAATACCACATAGTAACAGTTCCCTATTTGGGGGGGATCATCAAATACACTTAATTGGGGACCACTCCATTCTCCTGTAATTTGTCGATTCCAAAATTGACTTAAGCGATCATTTAAAGGATTAGCATCTATTTCAAGACTTTCTGCGGTTAAAAAATGACGAATTTGGGGAGAACCAATAATTAACGGTTTAATTGTACTAAAAACAACTGCTTCTTCTGTTTCAGTACGAGGAGTTGCCACTGCCGTATAAGCAGGAATAATATAATCTTCTTGAAAAGAGGTAGTGAGATAAAAGGTAATTTCTCCTGTTGCGGGGGTAGGAGACTTGAGGCGAATCCCTAAAAGCTCTAAAAAAGCAATATAATGACGCAAAGGAACTTGATTAAACCGTAATAACATTTGATCGGTTAACCAAGCGAATAATTCAATGAGGGTGATTCCTGGATCACTAGGATTATAATTCGTCCATTCTGGACAATAACGGGGAATTCGTAAAAGACATTCTTCTACTAATTCTTGATAGGTGCGATCATCTAAGTTGGATTTGGGTAATTTGGGTAAAAAGTCAAAGTCCATTGTTTTAAACAAATTAGGCGGGAGAATTAAGATAAAAAGGATAAACTAAACTGCGGGAATCATAACTATCTAAGGGATGATAATTGATGATAATATTCACTTTACCTTGATTAAAATCAGCTTCAGTGTCAATACCATCAATCATAATTCTCGGTTCCCATCTCTCTAGGGCAGTTTGTACATATAAACGAATTAATAATAAAGTTGAATTGTCCATTGGTGAAAAAGTTAGTTCGCCAAGACGACAACCAAAATCAGGCCGATAGACTCTTTCTCCTAATTGAGTTCCTAAAATAATTTGAATAGATTCCTCGATATTATGAATTCCTGAACTGGTTTGAAGATTTCCTTGAATATTAACGCCCATTGGAAAACCGAATCCTTTCCCAATATGATCAGGTGAAGCAGAAGAATAGGTCATATAGCAGTAGTTATCAGTGAACAGTGGGAAAGATAGGACAAGTCTTTGGTAAGGTCAAAATTGTTCTCACCATTGCTTTATCTGCTATGGGGACAGCAGATTATTTGGGTAACTTGTACAGCTATCTCTTTTTTTACCTTAATTTAAGACTTTTCATCACAATCTTCAGAAAAGTTTAATGTTTAGCGTCTCCTCATGCCTTTTGTTAATTAATCTTAACCATTGCACCTTTAATTTCCACTATCCCTGTTGCACTAACTTCCACCTTTCCTGTTGCATTAATTTTAGCCATCAATGCTTTGACAGAGACTTCTGTTTTTCCTTGAATATCAACTTTACCCATTGAACTTTTGATCGTAATATTACCCGTCATTGCTTCCATTGTAATCGTTGCTTTGCCTCCTTGTGCGGTTTTTACGGTAATTTTATTACTTTGATCATTCAAATTAAAAATATGACCTTTTTGAGTTTTAATTTCGATTTCTTTTTCCTGATCTGCTAAATTAAGAGTATGACCATTTTTAGTTTTCAATTCTATATTTTTCTCCGTATCTTGAAGATGAACCTGATGACCATAAACACTGTCTAAATAAATTCCTTTTTTCACACCACTTTTATCTTCCTCGACAAATTGTAAGGTATGTCCTGTTCTGGTTTTAAAGGTGCGTAATCTAACCTTGCCATTATCAACGGTATCCTCTACTTTTTCAGGTGGTTTATCTTTCCCATTCCATACCCCTCCAATCACATAAGGTCGATGAATATCACCATTTTCAAATACAACCAACACCTCATCATTAATTTCTGGTAAACAATCAAATCCTCGGTCATTTCCTGCACCAATTCCCACAACTCGTGCCCAATAACTTTCATGTTCTTCGGTTAAAGTAGGAAATTTAACCCGCACTCTTCCCCATCCATTCGGATCATTATTGTTAGAAACAATTCCTACTAATACGCTATGATGTAATGCCCTATTTTCTGACTCTTGATAAAGTAAATTATCTTCTTTTTCATAAATTCCTTTGACGGAAAATTCGGTGACATAATATCCATCTTGATAAAGGTGACGACTTTGGGTAATATAATATTGACCACTATATTTGCCTAAGTCAGCTAATTGCACCATTTTACCCGCACAAATTTGAGGATTTCCTTCCGCTTTAGCTTGAGCTTGAATAAATTCTCTGGCAATTTCATCTACTAAGCCTTGAGCGATTTTATCTCCTTGACTTTGATTATAAATTGCTTGATTGACGAGCATGGTTTGGGGCTGACTCGGTTTTCCCTGAAAAGCATTACTGGTCTTTTTTCCTTGTCCTTGTCCAGTTTTTGTTAAAACCTGACCAGACGGTGCATTTTTATCGACAATCAAAGCTTTCTTATTTTCGTAATCCCAAGCCCGAACTTGTACACTAGAAACCTGTTCAGAACTGCTTACTTTTACTTGAAATTCTTGAATCGCTTCTAACCATTTTAGGGTTAAGGTATCATCTGCTTTAGAACGACGAAAATTGAGTTTATTTTGCTGTACAAAAAGCTCAAAACCATTACGGAAAGCCAACTGTCTCAAAAAATCCATATTGGTTTGATTATTTTGAAAGGTATAGCCATTTTTATTACTAATATCACCATAGCCATAAGGTCCTCCCGTATCATCAATTGTTCCCCCTTGAATGCCTACTTCTCCGATAATTTTTTTGACCATATCACTATCGGTCATATTCTGAAAAGAACGATTATATTTCCCCCGATGAAGACGATGAGATATATCAGAACCAATCAGAGTCATAGGTGCTTGGGCTTGAGCATTAAAATGAGCTTCGATGGCGGTAATTTCTCCCTTAATTAAGGTCGCTTCTTTTTCAGTATCAAAATTTGATACTTCTGTGGTACTAGAAATAAAACCAATTTCAATTTCTGTGCCAATTTTAAAGAGGGCTTCTCTTTGCCAAGGTTGATCTTGATTTCGCCCTGGTAAATAGTCATTATTGAGGGTAATTTTAAACTGAGAAGGTGCAGAAAGACTATCTTCTACTATGATGTCTAAAATATCTTCTAATAGTTCTGTTGGTGCATCTTGACCATCAATTTTTAAAGTCGGTTGTGCTAAATATCTAAGATCACCCATGACGGTTAACTCCTAAAAAAAGATTAAATGCTATTCGCTGACTCAGTGGTTTGTTGTTGAATAAATTTTAACCCATCTTTAGCCGCTTGATTATCATTATCAGGTGAAATTTCTAAAACTTTTTTAAAGATTTCTTCAGCTTCTGTATAGTTTTGTAAACCAATTAAAGCTAGACCTTGATTATATAAGGCTTTAATTTGAGTTGGTTGATCTGGATTCACCGCTAAGGCTTTTTCAGTCGCTTCTAAGGCAAACTGATATTGTTGAAGTTGCCAAAAAACAGCGCTTTGATTTAACCATAACAGCGCTTTAGCAGAGGAAGAGCGATTATTAATATCTCCTAGTAGCGCTTGATCATAGGCCATAATCGCTTGAGCATATTGGTTTTGTTCGGTTAAAATTCGTCCTCTATTAAACCATGCTTGGGAATCTGAGGGATTAAGTTTAATGGCTTGATCAAGAGCGCTTAAGGCTTGATCATACTGCTCTAAATTCCAGAAAGCAACCGAAATATTTCTCCATGCTTCTCCGTAGGTGGGTTGTAAAGCGATCGCTTGTTGAAAAGAGACAATCGCTTCTTCGTTTCTTCCTAAGCCTGTTAAGGCATTTCCTCGTTGATTCCATGCGTAAGCTGCCCCTAACTCATTCCAGTCTCCTGTCCCTTTTTGTAAAGCTTGTTCACAACTTGCCAGGGCTTTAGTATAACCTTCAGGAGCAGGAGGAGTTTGATTTTGGGTCACTAAATTTAATAAAGTGCATTGTTGGGTTAAGGTTAAGCGATCTTCGGGCATTAATTGTATTGCCCAAGTGTTTGAGGCGACTGCTTGAGAATATTGACCCATTCGCTCTAAAACGGCTGCTTGTTGTCGCCAAATTTCTCCATTTTGGGGATCTCTGGCTAAAGCTTCGTTATAGGCGTTTAAGGCTTCAGGATACCTTTGTAAAGCTTGATAAATTCTCCCTTCTAATTGCCATGCTTG
>JBFRWQ010000268.1:0-10451 GCA_051439665.1 Microcystaceae cyanobacterium
GCTTCTAAGCGAACGTCTCTGTCAGCGTCTTTCGCCAAGATTTCTAAAGCTCCCATAGGAGTATTCGGATTTTTAGCTGCTTCCAAGCGAACACCTTTGTCAGCGTCTTTCGCTAAGACTTTTAAGAAAATAAGAAAAATATTCGGATTTTTATCCACACCAGTGCGAATATTTTCTTCAGAATCCTTGGCTAAGATTTCTAAGAGACTAATAGGAGTATTGGGATTCGAGGCCACTTCTGTGCGAACTTCGATAGAAGCATTTTTCGCCAAGATTTCTAAGAGACTAATAGGAGTATTGGGATGCGATGCCACTCCACAGCGAACTTCTCTATCAGCATCTTTAGCTAAAATTTCTAAGAGACTAACAGGAGTGTTCAGATTTTTAGCCGCTTCACGTTTAGCTAAGATTTCTAAGAGACTGATAGGAGTATTGGGGTTTTTAGTAACTTCACGGCGAATCTCTAGGTCAGCATCATTGGCTAAGTTTTCTAAAATACTAACAGAAGTGTTCGGATTTTTAGCTACTTCACGGCGAACCTCTATGTCAGCATCATTGGCTAAGTTTTCTAGAATACTAACAGAAGTGTTCGGATGTTTTGCCACTCCAGGGCGAATCCAATAAGAAGAAGAAGAATCCTTAGTTAAGATTTCTAAAAGGCAAATAGGGGTGGAAGGATTCGAGACAAGGGCAATTTTTACATATAAATTACCATCTAATAATAAAGGATGAATATCTTCTAATAACCATAAATCTAAAATGGGATTTTTGACCAATTCTTCAGGAAAATCTGAACCCAATTTTAGTAAAATCTCAGTGGGAGTATTAGGATTTCTCACAATAGCTCTAACAATTTCTTTATTCTTACTTGTTCCTAACTGACTTAATATCTCTGGTGATGTATTCACATTTTGAGCGACTACATAAGCGAAATCATCATTGAACTGAGCTAATTCTGCTAGTCTCTCAGGGGAAGTCTCTTCATTCTGGGCTTCTTGTTCGAGGGTTAAGGGGGTCGTCTTCATGGCAATTAGGACAGACGTGAGTTAAAGCATATTTTTATTATAGGTTAGGATTCCTTTCAATGACAATATAAGTAATTTTCTGAAAGATTAGTTCAGTTTTTTTAATCGGCTTGAGGCTATGACATTCACTTCATAAGAATAATCTTTAGCTAAGATTTCTAAGCAACTAATAGGTGTCTTGGGATTCTTAGCCACTTTCTTACGGACAACTTTACTAGAATCGGTGGCTAAAATTAAGAGTAACCTAACAGGTGCATTGGGATTTTGAGCAACTTGACAGCGTACTTCTCTACGAGAATCTTTAGCTAAGGTTTCTAATAAACTAGCAGGTGTTTTGCGATTTCTAGCCACTCTTGTGCGAACCAATTTATCAGAATTTTGGGCTAATATCTCTAATAGACTAACAGATATATTGGGATTTGAGGCAACTTGACGGAGAACATCTATGTCAGAATCTTGAGCTAATATCTCTAATAGACTAACAGATATATTGGGATTTGAGGCAACACTACTGCGAAGGTAGTCCTCAGAATCCTTAGCCAAAATTTCTAAGAGACTAACAGGAGTATGACGATTTTTAGCCACTTCACAGCGAATATAGACATCAGAATCTTTAGCTAATATTTCTAATAGATTAATAGGTGTAGAGGAATTTGAGGCAACTTGACGACGCACTTCTCTACGGGAATCCTTAGCTAATATTTCTAAGAGACTAACAGCTATCTTGGAATTTGAGGCAACATTACTGCGAACATATTCATTAGAATCCCTAGCTAAGATTGCCAAGAGATTAACAGGGGTATGGCGATTTTTAGCCACTTGACATCGAACATCTGTGTCAGAATCCTTAGCTAAGATTGCTAAGAGACTAACAGGGGTATGGCGATTCTTAGCCACTTCACTGCGAACATCTTTGTCAGAATCAGTGGCTAATATTTCTAATAAACTAAGAGGTGTATTAAGATTGGATACCACTCGTTTGCGAATATAAGACCGAGAATGGGTGGCTAGGATTTTTAATAAATTAACAGGAGTATGGCGATTTGATGCTAATCGTCCATTCCCATTAGAATTGGATAATAAAGGATGAATATCTTCTAATAACCATAAATCCAGAATCGGATTATTGCCTAATTCTTCAGGAAAACTTGAACCTAACTCGATTAAAATGTGCGTCGGTGTATTAGGATTTTGTACTACTATTTTAACAATTTCTTGATGGTTATTTATCCCTAATTTAGTTAATGTCTCTGGTGATGTATTGACATTTTGAGCCACTAAACAAGCTAACCTATTATTCATCTGAGCTAATTCTGCTAATCTCTCAGGGGAGGTATCTTCATTCTGAGCTTCTTGTTCAGGGGTTAAGGAGGTCGTCTTCATGGCAATTTGGCAAGTAATAAGTTCAAGTGTACGTTAATTATAGATTAAAATAGTAAAACAGCGCTTTTGTTTCACTTAACATCTAAGTAATTTTCTGGGGAGATTAGTTAAGTTTTTTTAATCTACTTAAAGCGACTACATGAACATCTCGATTAATAACCATCAATTTCATCAGTAAAATCAGACCCCTGTTTTCACTCATTTGATTGGGGTTTGGTTGGGATGTCTTCTAATTTTGCTGAAGCTCTGTTACGAACTTTAGAATGAGAATCCTTAGTTAAAATTTCTAAAACACTTATAGGAGTATTCTGATGGGAAACTACGTGATAGCGAACCTCTTTATCAGAATCGGTGGCTAATATTTCTAATAAACTAATAGGAGTATTCGGATTTGTAGCCACTTGACTGCGGACATCTTTGTCAGAATCGGTGGCTAATATTTCTAATAAACTAACGGGTGTACTCAAATTTGATGCCACTTTTCTACGGACATATACATTACAATGGGTAGCTAGGATTTTTAATACACTAACAGGTGTTTTGGTCTTGACAGCAAAAAGGTGACTAAATTTATTAGAGGATAATAGAGGATGAATATCTTCTAATAACCATAAATCTAGAATCGGGTTTTCAGCCAATTCGTCAGGAAATTTAGAACCCAATTCTATAACAATATTAGTAGGGGTATTAGGATTTCTCGCAATAGCTCTAATAATTTCTTCATTATTACTTGTACCTAATTGAGTCAGTGTTTCTGGTGATGTATTGATATTTTGAGCGACGAAATAAGCTAAAGCATCATTCATCAGCGCTAATTCTGCTAGTCTCTCAGGGGAAGTCTCTTCATTTTGGGCTTCTTGTTCAAGGGCTAAGAGTGTATTCTTCATGATAATTAGGACAGGGGTAAATCCAACAATATTCTAATTATAGATTGAAATAGACAAAAAGAAATCACAGTGATTAAAGGTGAGTCAATAATATCAAAATAAGTGATTAAATTTTTTCATAACTTCTAATAAATTGGCAGGTGTATTCGGATTATTGATAACACCACGACGTACAATCTGTTCCCCATCACTTGCTAAGATTTTTAATAAACTAACAGGTGTCTTGGGATTTTCAGCTACTTTACTGCGAACCGATTTCTCAGCATCAGTTGCTAAGACTTTGAGTAAACTAGGAGAGGTATTGGGATGTTCCGCCACTTTACTACGAATCCAATCATTAGAATCCTTGGCTAAAATGCCTAAAACATTAACAGAAGCATTAACATTAGTCACCAGTGCAGAACGAATTGGATTGGTTATGCTAGAACTAAAGACTAGACCACCATCAAGATAATTGAATTCGCTATTATGTTGATAACCATACTGAACAAGAGGAAGCGCTCGTGTCGCTAATAAGTCTAGGACAGAGGATGGCGTATTAGGATGAGAGGCTAATTTGATCGCTAATTCTTGTTCAGATTCCATCGACTCGTATGAACTAAATTGACTCTTCGATAAAGATTTCATTAGCTTTTGACTATTGGCTAACTTAGTTAATATTTCTGGAGAAGTCTGAGGATTATCTACTAAACGTTCTCTAACTTTTTCACCCAAATAGGGAACTAGCGCTTCAAAAGTACTAGGAGAGGTATTAGGATTTTCAGCAATTAGACGGCGAACTTCTTGATCTGATGTTTTAGCTAGAATACTTAGTAGATGTTCTGGGGTTTTCTCATTCTCTGCAATTTTTCTCTGACACTTGATATTAGATAATAAAGGATGAATTGTTTCAAATAACCACAAGTCTAAAATCGGATTCTCACCTAGCGCTTCAGGAAAATCTGATCCTAATTCGATTAAAACTTCAGTTGGAGTATTAGCATTCTCCACAACTGCTTCCCTAATTGCTTGATTATTACTTTCTCCTAGCTGAGTTAAGGTTTCTGGGGAAGCATTAACATTTTGAGCAACGAAATAAGCTAAATTATCATTGATCTGAGCTAATTCTGCTAATCTTTCAGGTGTTGTCTGTTCATCCTGTGCTTCTTGTTCGAGGGTTAAAGGGGTTTGAGTCATGGTCATCAGGAAAGGAGTGAGTTTACGAATATTATAAATAAGATCGTAAAAAGCGATCGCACTTTCAATCAATTCCTTAGTAATTATATTATTGATCACAATCTTTGGTTAACATTTCTAATAAACTAAGAGGAATATTAGGATTTTTAGTGACTTCATGGCGAATATAAGGATCAGAGTCTTTGGCTAATATTTCTAATAAACTAAGAGGAATATGAGGATTTGTAGCGACTCCACTGCGAACTGATACATCAGAATCGGTCACTAATATTTCTAATAAACTAAGAGGAGTATGAGGATTTAGTGCGACTTGACGGCGAATCCATTGGTCAGGTTCAGTTGCTAAGATTTCTAAAGCACTGATAGGAGACTTAGGATTTTCAGCGACTTGATAACGAATCCAATCATTAGAATCAGTCGCTAAGATTTCTAAAGCGCTGATAGGAGTATTAGGATTTAATGTCACTCTCTGGCGAACAGGTACATCATGAGCTTTGGCTAATATTTCTAATAAACAGGTGGGAGTATTAGGATCTGAGGCAACTCGTATTTTTAAATGAGCCTGAAATGATACAAAATCATTATCTTCTAAGAACCATAGATCAAACATTGGATTTTTCCTCAATTCATCAGGAAAAACTGACCCCACATACTGTAAAACCCCATAGGGGGTACTAGGATTTCTCACAATAGCCTTCAGAATTTCGGGATTATTTTTTTCTTTTAATTGAGTCAATGTTTCTGGTGATGTATTTACATTTTGAGCAACTAAATAGGCTAAATCATCATTTACCTTAGCTAATTCTGCTAATCTGTCGGGTGTTGTGTTGTTATTCTGTGCTTCTTGTTCGGGAGTTAAAGAAATTTTGCTCATATCTACTAAAAGATATAGTTTTTACAATATAATTAAGCCAAAGGAATTTTGTCAATACCTGCTTAAAAATATATAAATAAATATCTATTATCATTTTATGCTTTGGCCTTATGCTACCCCTGGTATTTCCGACCACCTATTTGAGTGCTTACCTGGTATCCCCATGAGTAAGCGGGAAGTTCGATTGCTGATTATTTCTGCGTTACGCCTCAAAGAAGATTCAGTCCTTTGGGATATTGGGGCAGGAACAGGGACAATTCCCATAGAAATTGGCTTACTTTGCCCTAAAACTCAGATTATTGCCGTAGAAAGAGATGAAGAGGTCGCCACTTTAATTCGTCGTAATAGCGAGCGCTTCTCGGTTAATAATATTGAAGTGATAGAAGGAAGCGCTCCTGAATGTTTACAAACCCTATCTCCTTTACCAGATCGAGTCTGTATCGAAGGAGGGAAGGTGATCAAAGATATTTTAATCTCTGTTTGGCAGTTATTACAGCCTGAAGGTAGAATCGTTATTACCGCAGGAACATTAGAAACCCTCTACCAAGTGTCAGAAGGATTATCAGAACTACAAGCTCGCAACATAGAAGTTGTACAAGCAGGAATCAATCGTTTAGAAACCAGAGGAATTCATCAAACCTTTGCGGCGGTTGATCCTGTTTTTATTCTCAGTGGTGAAAAGATCTAAATACATACCGATTCAGCTAATTTGGTTGCTTAGAAACAAAGTTTGTAGTAAGCCCTTTAGGGCGATGTCTAAGGGCTAAAGCCCCTACTACGAGCCATTACTATGGCCTCATTTTAGCTGAAACAATCCAGTCAAAATATTGTAGGGGTCTAGAAAACCCCACCCAGATCAACAAAGGGTTTTTCTGAGGGGGGATTTAGGCTTAATAAGCGCCGTTATTACTAGGAAAAACAACAACGCCGATGGTTTTGACAATAATCCAAATATCCATCAGCCAATTGCGAGCAACAACGTAATAGACATCCATCTGAACCCGTTGAGGGTAAGGAATGTCATTACGTCCCGATACCTGCCAGAGTCCTGTGATACCAGGTTGAATGGTCAACACTTTGTCAATTTTGTTGCCGTATTTGGCTAGTTCATCGGGAACGAGGGGTCGAGGTCCTACCACACTCATATCCCCCATCAGAACATTCCAAAATTGGGGAAACTCATCTAAGCTAGTTAGTCGCAGAAACCGGCCAATCCAAGTAATTCGGGGATCTTCTTTTAATTTAAAATTATCTTGGAATTCCTCCCGCATTTGTGGAGAATTAGCCATCATTTCGGCTAAGACCTCATCGGCATTATGAACCATTGTCCTAAATTTAATACAGCCAAACAGACGATGGTTTTTACCCACACGCTGCTGAATGTAAAAAATCGGTCCAGGGGAACTGATGGCAATCAGTAACGCCAGAATCAGGTACAGGGGAGAGAAAACGATTAACACGAACAGGGAAAAGGCGATATCAAACGCCCTTTTTGCGATCGTTCCATCTAAAGCTTGTGATCCCCGTTTTGGGGATTTGCGACGGGCTAGGGTGGGGGAAAATCCACGTCTAGCTAACGCTTGTAAAGCTTTGACGGAGATAAGTTGGCTATTAGCAGTCATCTTACTCCTTCACACACACATCACACCACACTATGCTCTTGATCATAAAGCCATTTGCTCCAAAATGGGGCAATACTGATCACAAAAAGCAAAATTTTTTGAGAAATTAATCAGGAAAATTACCCCGACCACATTCCTCTAAAAATCTAATATAAGAGGTTTCAAAGATTTTTGGGGAAAATTTCGCAGATTGGCGACGACAACTCTCTGGTTCGATACTATAAGGCTCACTTTCAAAGGCTTGAACCGCCTTAATCAGTGCATCAGGGGTTTGAGGCGAAAACCATAACCCTGTTCCTTTTTCGGGATGCTGACGCACATCAATCACTGTTTCTAACGCTCCACCACCGCCATAAGCAATAACAGGCGTTCCACAGGCTTGCGCTTCTACTAAAGCAATGCCAAAGTCCTCACAGGCTGCATAGACGAATGCTTTTGCTCTTGACAAATAATCTTCCACGATTTCATTGGGTTGTTCCCCCAAGAATTGAATATTAGACTTGGCCTGTTGCTGTAGTTGCTTGAGTTCTTTTCCTTTGCCAATGACTACTAGGGGTAAACCCAACTGATTAAATGCCTCCACAATCAAGGAAACTTTCTTATAGCTTACCAATCTTGACAAGGTTAGGTAAAAATCTTCCTTTTTTTTTCGTAATTTAAACCTTTCTAAGTTAACAGGCGGATAAATCACTTTTGCTTGACGACGGTAACATCGCCAAATCCGACGGGCAGTATGTTGGGAGTTAGCGATGAAATAATCAACTTGGTTGGCTGAAATAACATCCCATTGACGCAAGCGATGGAGTAGATAGCGGGTAAAAATCCCCTGAATCCCTGTTCCTGCCTTACTTCCCTCTAAATAGTCAAATGTCAGATCCCAAGCATAACGCATTGGAGTATGACAATAACAAATATGTAATTGATCAGGACGGGTAATCACTCCTTTGGCTACAGCATGGGAGGACGATAGAATTACATCATAATCCCTCAAGTCCAATTGTTCGATCGCTAAGGGTAAAAAAGGCAAGTATTTCTGTACACCATTGCGAGCGAGAGGGAATTGTTGTAGGAAAGTTGTACCAATTGAGCGCTTATAAAGATAGCTATGGGGATTGTCTGACTCAAAATCAATTAGAGCATAGAGATCTGCCTCAATATGCTTTAAAATCTCCTGAACCACTAATTCTGATCCCCCTGTAGCCTTGGGAGTTAGCCATTCATGGACAAGGGCGTATTTCATGAAAAGGAATTAAAATTCGTTGTAACCGCCACTATCTTGCATAGGTGCTTGATTATATTGCCTTGAACCCAGTAAATCTAGACGATCAACCCGAATAACTGGTCTAGATCGATTAGCGCCTGTATTGCGATCGCTCCATGTCTCAATTTTTAATGAGCCTTGAATGCCAATTAAACTACCTTTTTTAACGTAATTTGCGGCAACTTCTGCGGTTTTATCCCACATTTCTAGGTTAAACCAATCGGGTGCATCATCTTTACTGCGCCGTCTCACAGCCAAACCGACTTTACACACTACTTTACCCGATTCTAAGTATCTTACATCTGGATCAGCGCCCGCACGACCCACTAAGTTCACTAAATTTAATGCCATTAGAGTTGCCCCCAATTTAGTACAAAGGTATAATTTTATTGTAAAGGATAACGGCGCAATTGGGAACAGCTTTTTTAGTTAATAGTGAATAGTTGATAATTAATAGTTGTAGAGACTGGTTTTACTAAATACTTCTTGTTCTTAAGAATTAACCATTCATAATTCATAATTCATAATTTCAGAAAATAGAGCTTCTTTCAAGATCGTAACATAAATAGTTGGAAAAGTTGCGATCACTGCTTTTTTCTGATAAGGTATTTATATCAAAGTTAGTAATCATTAATTAACCAATGGTTCAGGAATTAATTGATCTACGGCAAAGCATTGAAGAAGGGCGTTATGACGATGCCTTACTCTTAGTTGATGAATTAGAAGAAATGAGTAAACAGGCAATTATTCGCAATATTGAATCTTATTTACTCCGTTTATTTATTCATCTGATTAAAAATCAAGTCGAAAAACGATGGACGAATTCTTGGGTTGCGTCTATTACAGATTCGATTAGACAAATTCAAAAATTAAACTTAAAAGGGAATAAAAAATCATATTATATTAAATCTGATCAATGGGATGATTATCTAGAAGATAGTTTAATTGGGGCAATCATTCCTGCAAGTGCAGAAGTTTTTGGTGGAACTCTTAAACCTAAACAACTACAAAAAAAACTGAATACAGAACAATTGAAAGCAACAGTTAATCAACTTTTACAGTTAACTTATCGCTATTATCAGCAGCCATTACTTGATGAAATTGAACAAATTTTGCAAACCTTACCTGAAGGAAAGAATTGGTTTATAGAAGAGTGACTTAATATGAGGTCTGGATTGAGGTATTTTTAGGGGGCTGATTTAGCTCAAGTAATTATTAAATAAATCAAATCAACATACCAGCAACACAAGCATTCATTAAACTAACAATAAACCCACAGATTAATGCTTTAACCCCCATTTGTGCTAAATCCTTGGTACGATTAGGTGCGATCGCTCCAATTCCCCCAATCTGAATTCCTAATGATCCTAGACTAGCAAAACCACATAAGGCAAAAGTAGTAACGGTTGCAGTTCTTTGAGAAATGATATTTTGTTCAATCATTTGTTTTAAATCAATATAAGCGATAAATTCATTGATAATTAACTTCTTACCTAATAATTCCCCAATGACACTACAATCTGACCAGGGAATTCCCATTAACCATGCAACTGGAGAAAATAGATAGGATAAAATTAAAGTTAACGATAACTCTGGAAAGCCAAATAATCCCCCCACATAGCCAAACATACCATTAACAAAGGCCAATAACCCTAAAAAGGCAATAATCATTGCTGCAACATTTAACGCCAATAGTCCCCCTTCCTTTGCACCAATCGTGGCCGCTTCAATAAAATTGGTATAAGGAGATTTCAGATCAATGTCAACCTCACCTTCAAAGTGAGAGGATTCCGTTTCAGGAACCAGTAATTTACCTAATGATAAAGACATAGGTGCAGCCATAACCGACGCAGCAATGAGATATTCAGGTTGAATCCCCAAAGCAATATAAGCAGCCATTACTCCCCCTGCAATCGTGGCAAATCCCCCCGTCATTACAGCATGAAGTTCAGATTTAGTTAAATGATGGACATAAGGTTTAATTAAGAGGGGCGCTTCCGTTTGTCCAACAAAAATATTGGCAGCACAGGAAAGGGTTTCTGGGGCGGTGGTACGAAGCGATCGCTGCATTCCCCAAGCTAATCCTTTAACAATGCGTTGTAAAATTCCATAATGATAAAGAATGGTAATAAATGCTGAGAAAAAGACAATAGTAGGTAGCACTTTAAAGGCAATAAAAAATTGTTCATAGTTGTCACCAAAAACAAATTTTGAGCCTTCATC
>JBFRWQ010000269.1:0-3040 GCA_051439665.1 Microcystaceae cyanobacterium
GCAATAAAGTTGCACCAGAAATGGCCGATCATTTTTATGCTTATTTACAGCGAGATGAAGAAATGAATGCCATGATTTCTGAGCCACCTGAACGGATGGAACGTCTTCATAAAACCTTTATTCAATGGTTTGGTGAAATGTTCACTGGTATGGATGAATGGGGAGATGACTATGCCAAAAATCGTTGGAAAATAGGACTAATTCATGTCAAGATTGGCATTGGTCCCCAGCACGTTGTTCCTGCTATGGCTATTGTGGTTCAAGAAGCCACCAAAAAATTGCAAGCAGACGGCGAAGGAGACGAACTAAAAACCGCCTTAAGTAAAATTTGTATGATCGATCTAGCCTTTATTGAACAGGCTTATGTTGAGGTTTCTTCTAATGCAGTTTTACGGGAAACTGGCTGGACAGCAGGCTTATTCCGTCGTCTTGTTGCCACAGGTGCAGAAGCAATGTAAGGCTATCTTCTAAGCATTTGAATTCAATTTGATTCACACTAACAATAATCCAGACAAAACCAATAATTATGGCTATTAATGCTGAAAAACTCAACAATATTCTGCAAGACTTTGTATCGGGAACAAGCGATGTGCAAGGGGCGGCTTTAGTGACCCCTGATGGCTTATCCTTAGCTTCTACCTTACCTAGTAATATGGATGAAGAGCGGGTATCTGCTATGTCTGCTGCTATGCTTTCTCTAGGGGAACGTATTGGGCAAGAATTAGCACGGGGTAATATTGAACGAATTTATGTCGAAGGGGGCGATGGCTATGGTGTGTTAACCAGTTGTGGTGAAGATGCTGTTTTCCTCGTCCTAGCCAGTAAAGCCGTTAAACAAGGGATTTTGATGCTAGAGATCAAAAATGCCTTGGGCGAGCTTAAGCAAGCCTTAAATTAAGGCGTTATCCATTGAGAGTTAATTGTATGGCTCAATGAAGAATGACGATTCTGTGCTAGTACAATTGACTCTTTTGATCCGATTTTGGCTTCAAAAAAGGCAGGTTTGTTGATGGAAATTATGCGCCTAGTAATAACTGGACCGGTTGGTGCAGGAAAGTCCACGTTTATTCGTTCGGTGAGTGAAATTGAGCCGGTGGATACTGATCGCAGTGCTACCGATGAAACCCTACTGATCAAGCAAAAAACCACGGTGGCGTTTGACTTTGGCCGTCTGCAATTTACCCCTAACATGGCCTTGCACTTATATGGCACACCAGGACAATCTCGGTTTGACTTTATGTGGGATATTCTGATTGAAAAGGCCCATGCTTATATGATCTTGGTGGCTGCTCATCGTCCCCATGAATTCCGCTATGCTCGTCGTATTATAAATTTCATGAATCAACGAGTCCAAATTCCCATGATCATTGGCTTAAGTCATACCGACTGTCCAGGAGCATGGTTTCCTGAAAATATGGCGATCGCTTTGGGCTATAGTAGCGAGAAAAACTGTCCACCGATTATTGCGGTTAATCCTACCCAAACAGAGTCAGTTGCCCAGTCGATTGTGGTTTTAGTAAAGGAACTGATGACACACCAACAAGCATCGTTCGTGACATATTAGAAGAAACTATAAGATTATGACTATTACAGGAACGTTATCAGACTTTTCCTTAGCCGAACTTTTTCAGTTTCTTGAACAAGGACATAAAACGGGTCAATTAACCTTAACCCCTTCCACAACTCAAGAAAAAAATCAGCATCATATCTGGTTTCGTCAAGGACGAATTGTGGCGGCTGCTGATCGCAGTGATCACAAAGGACTGATGAATTTAATGCACCAACGGGGATGGATCAAAGATAGGGTGGTTGAATTACTAACTGATGATCATCTCAAAGAAACCCCTCTAGGCATTTACATGAAATCTAAGGGGCTACTCGAAGCAGAGAAATTAAAACTGCTCTTTTATGTACAAGTGATGCAGCAAGTCTGCCGACTTTTTACCCTATCTGATGCTCAATTTTTATTTGATCCTCAGAATTCCTTACCCATGATTGAGATGACGGGGTTAAGCAGTCCTGGGACAGAAGTTACCCTTGCAGGTTTAAGAGCGCTGAAAGATTGGTCAAACCTAGAAGATAAATTACCTGTTTCTACCTCTTCTTTAACCAGTGTGGTGCAAGGAAAGCCCCAATTGCGTCTTAACCAAACAGAATGGCAAGTTTGGGAATATACCGATGGTGATTCCTCCTTAGATGAGATTGCTAATCAACTACAATTATCCTTTGACAAAGTGCAGCAGATTGCTTTTCGTCTGATTGTGGTTAATTTAGTAGAAGAATTACCAATGGTTCATCTGGTGAAAACTCAGTCGGCTGAAACCTCACCCACTCAAGAGAAGTCATCCGTCGAAGCTAATCAAGGTCTGAGTGAGGATTTTCTCAACAGTTTAATGGGATTTTTACATAAGAGAACCACTTCGCCTCATAAATTTTGACAAATGGTTTAACTTTATGGGGAATTGTGGGCATACTTGCAGTAGTGATTAACATCACCCTCCTATTGCTTTGAGGAATCGCCTCATGATTATGCCTCTCCTAATTACCCTCAGTCTTGCTAGTTTTGCCCTCATAATAGGCTCAAGCGTCACCGAAGAAATAGAATCCTTAACAGCCCATCTTATTGCCCTCTTATGTCTCTTTTCTAGCCTTTATCTAGCGCCTTTAACCCTTAAACTGTTGATCCTGGCCATACTCAGTTGGACTCATCGTCATCTCTATCACTCTGCTTTATCCAATGAAATCACACTACAATAACAATTTTTCTAATTTTGGCTCTTTGTGACACCTGATATTTTACCCAAATACGTTTTCAGCAACCTGTAAATATTGTGGATAGTCGAATCATCGTTCAAACACGCATTGATAACACCAGTTACGAGGATGCTTGCGATCGCATTGAAGATTGGATTAACGATCACATCACAGGATATATCGTCGCAGCCAATGTTCATGTGGTGATGATGGGTTATTGGCAGTCTGCTTATCAAACCATCTTAAATAATGCCTTACTTGTTACACCTGATGGAATGCCTTTAGT
>JBFRWQ010000270.1:0-3342 GCA_051439665.1 Microcystaceae cyanobacterium
CTCACGATCCTAATAATTGTCTTCGTTGGAATGTAGCCAAAAATCCCAATCTGCCAGTCAGACTTTCTCAAAAACTCTTAAACGATCCTAATCCAAAAGTCGCTCAAGAAGCAAGGGAACATCCTAAAGCTTAGACATCAATAAACTTAATCTTAATATGGAGGATTAATAAGTATGACTGATTCAATTCCTCAAGAACAAGCACAAGCCATGTTACGATGGTTAAATAAGAACCGTCAAATGGTGCTTAATTCATATAAAGATCAATATATTGCTTATAATGAAAATGGGATTCTAGCTCATGGTGAAAGGTTAGAACCTGTTTTAAAAGAAGCAAAAGCAACAGGTCAACTTTTTTCTATTTATCTTGTTCCTCGCAAGCGCTATTCGATTCAGATATTACCGATTCGATTTCGTTCCGTGGTTCGTCATAGTTGGCAACCGAATTACTTAATAGCATTAAAACATAAGCAAATAGAAATTACTAGCACAATGTTAGTTGATTCAGGTGCAGAAATTAGTTTGATTTCTTATAAAGTAGGTCAATCATTAGGCTATCGATTAGCCGATGCAGAGTCAACTCAGGTTGCTGAAACGGTTGGTGGAAATGTAGAATATGTTGTGCGGAATGTAGAAATGAGTATTGATAATCATGAATTTATTGCACCTGTTGCTTGGTTACAAACGCCAAGTGATACTGAACAATTATTATTAGGGAGAGAGGTAGTTTTTTATAAGTTTAATATTGAATTTAGACAAGCAGAAGAAAGGATTATTTTTACATGGCGAGAGGGTTAAATCGAAATATAGTTAGTAAGCCAAGTGTCAACTCTATGGAGAATTGATGATTTTAATTTAGTTGATTAAGATTTCGAGTTTTACTTTCATTCCTGTTTTATCTAAAAGACTGAGTAATTTATCAACACTAAAACGGCTAATTTCTCCATTGATTAAATTACTAATTATCGGTTGTGTTTCATTAAAAAAGGTGGCGGCTTCTTGTTGTGTCCATCCTTTTTCTTTGATAAAAGACCGCAAGGTTAACATCAAATCGGCTCTAATTTTTAAGTTAGTCGCTTCTTCACTGTTAAATCCTAAATCTTCAAAGATGTTATCGCTACCAAGGGTAATCTCTATGGGGTTAAATTGTGTCATTTTTATTACTCCTATAATTGTTGTCTAAATTGAATCATTTGCTGATAACGTTTTTGTCCTAGTTCAATCTCTTTTTTAGAAGTTTTCTGTGTTTTTTTACTGAAAGCATGAAGAACATAAATTGCTTCTTTAAATCTTGCTACATAAAAGATTCTGTAGGTTTCTCCAGTCCAGATTCTAATTTCTTCTGTTCCTTTACCAATAATGGGTATGGGTTTAAAATCATTGGGTTTCTCTCCTTTTTGAATCGCTCTCAATTGAAAACCTACTTTACGCTTTGCGTCGTCGGGAAAATCTTTAATATCTTCCTTTGATGTTCCAATCCAGTAAATAGGTTTATCTCCCATATTAGGGTTAATGATTAAGGTTTATATCTAAATCTAGTATAACATCCTTACCCGTTTGTCAATTCTCCGTTAAAGGATTTCTGTAAGATGGATTTTTTCAGTTTTTCTAGCTCTACCTTAGCACACCAAATTTAGAAAGTAAGAAAGTGCTTTCGACTGTTATTGCTTTGTCTTAAATAAATCATCAAACTAATAATTTTCTGACTCATCCTTGACAAAACTTTACACAGTATGAATAATAGGTTCAATAATTTAGACGAACCCTGACATTATATTTGGTAAACTGCATGACTCAAAGCCTTGATAAACCCCAATCTACTACCTTTGCCCCCTCTACGATTGTAGAACTCTTGAGAGGACGGGCTACCCAAACCCCAGAGGGTCATGCTTATACCTTTATGGTAAGTGGGAAAAAACCGACACCTCCCTTAACCTACGGCGAATTAGACCGACAAGCAAGAGCGATCGCAGCCTTACTCCAATCTTACCAAGCCAAAGGGGAACGAGCCTTAGTTTTATATCCCCAAAGTTTAGAAGTGGTAGCAGCTTTCTGTGGTTGCTTATATGCAGGGGTAATCGCAATTCCCGTTCCTCCCCCAGAATCTGGCAGATTAAAGCGCACATTGCCCAGATTACGCTCTATTGTTAAGGATGCAAACGCTACATTCGCCTTAATTACAGAAGAGATTTTAGGACTTATTGAATCAGTCAAAGACGAATTTCCCGAATTTGACTCCATGCGCTGGATTGATACCGCCACCATTGATTTAGAATTAGCAGATAAATGGGAAGATCCTCAAGTAGATAAAGATGCCCTAGCCTACCTACAATATACCTCTGGTTCCACTTCTACCCCCAAAGGGGTCATGTTATCCCACTTCAATTTAATGCACCATTGCAGCTATTTACAGCAAGCTTGTGGCTATGATGAAAATAGCGTCACTTGTACATGGATGCCTTATTTTCATGATTATGGCTTAGTAGAAGGCATTACTGTTCCTTTATACAACGGAACACCTTGTTATCTAATGTCTCCCTTTTCTTTTATTAAGCGCCCTGTACAGTGGTTAAAAAATATAACCCAGTTCAAAGTTACTCATTCTCAAGCCCCTAACTTTGCTTATGACTTGTGTATCAGACGAGTTAAGCCCAAGGATATAGCATCATTAGACCTTAGCAGTTGGCAAGCAGCAGGAAACGCAGCAGAACCAATTAATCCTAAAGTAATGGCTAAATTTGTCGAAACATTCTCCCCTTGTGGCTTCAAATGGGAAACTTTTGCCCCTGCTTATGGGTTAGCAGAATATACCCTATTGGTATCCAGCAAACCGAAAGGAACAAAGCCCGTATTTGCTCATTTAGATGCACCATCCCTTGAAAAAGACAAAATTGTTGATACAGAGCCCTCAAAATCAAAAGGGGTTCGTACCCTTCCCAGTTGCGGACGTTTAACCTGTGAAACAGAGGTTGCTATTGTTAATCCTGATACATTTGTTCGATGTGCAGAAGATGAAGTGGGTGAAATATGGGCTAAAGATCCAAGTATGGCGCAAGGATATTGGCAACGGGAAGATGCAACAATTGAGACATATAAAGCACATATTGCAGAAACCAATGAGGGACCTTTCCTGAGAACGGGGGATTTAGGGTTTATGAAAGACGGAGAGTTATATATTACCGGACGGATCAAAGATTTGATTATTATTCGAGGAACAAACCACTATCCCCAAGATATTGAGTGGACAGTGCAGCATTTGAATAATGTATTTCGTTCTGACTACGGTGCAGCCTTCTCAATTAATGATGATGGGGAAGAACAATTAGTTGTGGTGCAGGAAAT
>JBFRWQ010000271.1:0-6227 GCA_051439665.1 Microcystaceae cyanobacterium
ACACTCCCCTCTCTTCCCCATCTCCCCACACTCCCCTCTCTTCCCCATCTCCCCACACTCCCCTCTCTCCCCCCTCTCCCCACACTCCCCTCTCTTCCCCATCTCTACCAAAACTAGGTTTTATAAGTCGGATTTGGTATTACTCCTGCCCCCTGCCTTCTGCCTCCTGCGTAGTATTATAGTTTAGATAAGAGAAAAGAAGAGATCACCTTTCTCCACCCCATTTCAACCCCCCTCCAAAAAACCTCAACAAAAAACGACGGGAGATGTCCAGGGGTTGCACTGTTTATGAAGTCAAGTTCATTATGATTGAGCCAATTACCTTGGTTTCGCCAATGAACTTGATCAGCCAACTTACTATAACTATCTTCATACAAGCTAAGTTTTTTACGACAGTCAAGCAAAATTTGTTTTTGTACCGAAAAGCCAAACTGACCATCGCTATAGTTCATCCATAAATAATCAATAGTGCGTAAATCAGTTTTGGGGAAATTTTTTAAATCATTTGAATAAACATCCCACCAAAAATCTTTGCCCATCGCTCGTAACATTAATTCGGTAGTTTTGTCATTGGCTTCTTTCCATTTTCCTTGTGCCAACAAATTACGCAATTCTTCATAATTGATCCCCCTGTCCGATAATAAAGCATCATTATTAGTTTGTGGCGGTCGGATTAATGGTAATGTTGAACGCAAGCCTTGCATCTCTTCAATCTTAGGAGTTTGACTGATTACATCAAATCCCTCCTGCAAAAGGTTTGGGGAGGATAAACTTAATAAATTCAACCAATCTTGAATGGTTTGTGGGCGCTTGCTTACTTCCATTTCCATTCCCTTCAAAATGGTATCATTTGTCTGATCACTGATCAAAGGATTTAATTGTTGAGGAGGCGGTAAAGGGGCTAAATTACGAAAATTAGCAGGAATCGGTACTTGGTTAGTCAAAGCATGGTATAGTGTAGCAGCGAGAGCATAAACATCTGTATAAGCGCCTCTTTGTGCTTTTTCCTCATATTGTTCAGGAGGTGCATAACCATCGGTGCGATTAGTACTATGGGTACGAGTTTCACCTGCTACAAACTCCCTAGCAATGCCAAAATCAATCAAAATCGCCTGATTATTGTGATCACGTAGTAAGATATTATTGGGTTTAACATCTCGGTGTAAAAAACCTTGCTCATGAACATAACTTAACGCATTACCAATCTGTTCAATAATTTGTATCCCTTTCGCTTCCGATAAGGCACCTTTTTTGTCTAAACAGATCGCTAAATCATCTCCCTCAATATATTCCATGACCATAAACCATAATTTATTCTCATTAAACACATCAAACACACTCACCACATTTTGATGGCCACATTTGGCCAATAAAAGGGCTTCCTGGACAAAATTATTCTGTAAATACTCAAAATTGCCTTTTCCCTGCATAATTGCATTGAGAGACTTAATCACAACCTGTTTCTTTTTTATATTATCCTGTGCCAAATATGTAACGCCAAACCCACCTCCACCGAGAACATTCTCAATGGTATAGTGTCGATTTTGTAAGTTTTCCCCTGATGATAGATGTCTCATGGCTCTCATGGTTCTCATCGCTTAAATAGTTAAGAATTGTATAGTAAGATAGTTATATTAAGATGCTCATAAAGCTATTATAGAGCATTGTTTAATTGAGTTGGTAGTAAGCGCTTTAGGGCAAATAATACCAATACCTGATCCTGTTTATATACCCCAGTTATCAGGTTTCAATTATTCTCCCTTTCCCCACACTCCACCCTCTCCCCACACTTCCCCCTCTCTAAAATAGAGTTGTCAGGATAAGCTAAAAAATATCGCATACCTTAAGCAAATATTCTTTAAATAAAGCAGCATCCTTAAAATACAATTCTCCTTGCTCTTGTAGCGCTAAATCAATGATTTTTGCTAAAGGTTGAGGAATCGTTGCATCTCTTTGACGAATAGGAATGGGAGTATCTTGTAAAATTTCTAAAAAAGGATCTTTATTTTCTAAATCACGGGGATAACAACCTGTTAGCATATTATACAAGGTTGCAGCCACAGCCCAAATATCCACATCAGGCTGTACATATTTAAAATTAAGTACCTGTTGACGGCACATAAAATAGGGTGTTCCTGCTTTATTTCCCGTTAAGGTTTGTCCACTTAATCCTGCTAAATCAAAGGCTTTTGATAGTCCATAATCAGCTAATTTTGCGGTAATTTCTCCCTGATTTTCTAATAAAAATATGTTGGCGGGTTTAATATCTCGATGCACTAAACCGATACTTTTTTGAATGCTACCATCTGCTTGTTTAACATAGGGAATTTCAGCATTATGGGCATAAATGAGGGCATCTAAGACTTGAAAAATAATCTGTAAAGACTCAGACACTGATAATTTGCCCCCTCGTTGTACCATTAATTCTTCAACGGTTCCATGATTACAATATTCTAGGGTAAAAAAGAATGTTTCTTCATAATATCCTGTTTCTTTTAACTGCACAATATTGGGATGGTTGAGTGCTTGGGTATTTTTCGCTTCTCTCAGAAAAGATTCTACTGCATAACTATGAGCAGCAACTTGGGGTAAGAGCATTTTTAATGCAGCTAACTCTCCTGTGATTTGATGACACACTAAAAAGACTTCACTACACCCTCCTTTTCCAATTTGTTGGAGAATTTGATAGTCTTCGAGAATTTTTAAGTCTTGTGCTTTATCTTCTCTTTTCTCCTTTTGACGTAAGTTTTTTAAGAAGTTGAGAAAATTAAACTGTGTTTCATGTAATGTTGCGGTTGGTTTTTTTTGTTCTATCGTTGACAAAATAGGTTTAGTTCCTTGTATTTCCACTTCAAAAACCGTGTCACTTAATTTTAACTGATCCCCTGACTTTAAATCATATTCAGGAAAAGACATTCTTGCTCCTTCTTGGGGAGTTTGATGGGCTTTTCGTTGTCCAATTTTTCGACCATTGACATAAGTTCCATTTCTGCTGCCAAAGTCTCTAACACGAATATTAGGAGGATTAATATCTAATAAACAATGATAACGAGAAATAGTGTTATGATCTTGATCGTCTGGCAGTCTAGGGTGACAGTATGGATGACGACCCATGATACAGCCTGTTCTATCGGTAAATTCAAATTGAGTCCCGATTAATTTTCCCTCAATGATTCTCAATATAATTTTATTCATATTTAAGAGGATAAAAATCTTATGTTTTCGATTTTCAAGCTACAGACTTTCAGGCTATAGTCACTAATCACTGAAATGACTTAATGGCCAGCGAGAGGAGAGGTTGCGCTTAACTTAAAGGATGGATGATCGCTTTTCACCTGATCTAAATTCCACTCATTCTTAAATAATAGAACAGGTCGATCGCAGTTATCCTTAACCGTCATGGTATTAAATAACCGTCCTACCTTCTCTAAAGCTTCCCAACCCTCTACCACCCAACGGGCTACACTATAGGGTAAGGGTTCAGTTCTCGTTTCTACCCCATATTCATTTAAGAGACGAAATTGTACAACATCAAATTGTAATTGACCGACTGCTGCTAAGATGGGATCTCGTTTGAATGCGTCTGATGCGTACATAATTTGAATCGCTCCTTCTTCCCTTAATTCTTGAATTCCTTTTTGGAATTGTTTAAACTTAGATGGGTTAGGATTTTTTAAGTAGGTAAATAATTCAGGTGAAAAACTGGGAATACCTTCATATTCCACCTTCTTACCCCGATAAATAGTATCCCCGATCGCAAATACCCCTGGGTTATTTAAGCCAATCACATCCCCTGGATAAGCTTCTTCAATGGAAGCCCGATCTTGAGCAAATAGCTTTTGAGGACGGGATAATCGGACATTTTTGCCCGTTCTGGCATGGCTAACCACCATATCTTTCTCAAATTTACCTGTACAAACCCGAATAAAAGCGACCCTATCTCTGTGCTTAGGATCCATATTAGCTTGTAATTTGAAGACAAAACCCGTAAATTCGGGATAAGAGGGATTTAAGACTCCTAGTGATGAGGAACGGCCTTCTGGTTTGAGAGCATAGTCCAAGAAAGAACGCAAGAACAATTGTACGCCAAAATTAGTCATAGCGCTACCAAAGAAAATGGGAGTCATTTCCCCATCATGTACCGCTTGAAGGTCTAACACTCCTCCTAATTCTTCAATAATTTCTAATTCTTCTTTAAGCTGGTAATAAAGCTCAGTTTCCAGATAATCTTCAATTTTGGGGTCGCCTAGAGAAATCACTGTTTCTTGGGCTTCCTGTGACCCGTGGGAGCGTCTTTCAAAGAGGTGTATCTCCTTGGTGGGGCGATGATAGACCCCTTTAAAGCGATCGCCCATACCAATCGGCCAGTTAACCGCATAGGTTTGCATCCCTAATTCTTGTTCAATTTCATCGAGTAATTCTAGGGGTTCTCGTCCAGGTCGATCTAATTTATTGATAAAGGTAAAAATTGGCAGTTTTCTGAGACGACAGACTTCAAACAGTTTACGAGTTTGGGGTTCTAACCCTTTGGCCACGTCAATTAACATGACCGCATTATCGGCAGCAGCGAGGGTTCGATAGGTATCTTCGCTAAAATCTTGGTGACCAGGGGTATCTAGGAGATTAATTTGGACACTTTGATAGTCAAATTGGAGAACAGTTGAGGTAACAGAGATTCCCCGTTGTTTTTCCATCTCCATCCAGTCTGAGGTTGCTTTTCGCTGATCTCTTCGGGCTTTAACAGCACCAGCTTGATGAATTGCTCCTCCGTAGAGAAGGAGTTTTTCAGTAAGGGTGGTTTTTCCTGCGTCAGGGTGAGAGATAATGGCAAAATTACGCCGTTTACTCACTGCTTGTTCAATGTCTGTGTCGATTTCTAGGGTCATCTGCTGTTGTATTTATTATGCCACTTCCTCTACTTTAGCAGATTAATCGGGTGATTATTTGTGGTTTTTGTGGTTTACTATAGAAACATATAGCAATTCCTCTAGTTAGAAGGTACAGAGTTAATCGCTTTGAGGCACAAGGCAGATGTTAAGATATTGGCAGCATCTTCATTAGTCTGGGAAGCGCTTTAATACTACGCAAAATTAAAATCACTTTAATTATCAGTTAGCGAAAAGGGTTAATAACTTTGTGTTCTGAAGACAAGCGCTCGCTAACATTTCTTGGCAATCCATTATAGCAAGGAATTAGGTTATCTAATCTCCATCTCCTTACCCTACCTGAATACTTATTTTAGCAAGCTAGAGCATATATATAAAAAAGTAAAGACGCAAGTTCTTAAAGGGAAAATACGTCCTTAATTTATTGTTTTTCAAGGCATCTATTTCAGTCTTTTTTTAGCAAATAAACCGACACCACCGATTAATAATAAACCTAACACACTACTAGGTTCAGGAGTAGGAGGAATATCTTGAGATTCTTCAAAAAGTACCTCTCCAATTCCGATACGATTACCACTATTATTTGCTAAGATATTTAAGCGGATAAACTGAGCATTGGTTGGGGCAAAAGGGAAGACTTGAGCCGTAGTAGGGTTAGTAGAAGGAACAGTAGGAGAAAACGTGCCTAAATTAGTTGAACTGCTAAAATCTGATGTTAAGGATGCTTCTAGACTAAAGCTAGTAACAGCATTCCCTAGACTTGGGGCAAAAGAAAAATTCCAGAAAGCCAGACTTTCTAAGGTTGTTGCTATGCCAAAATCAAAAGTAATTGCTCCTGTTGTATCTCCTACATTATCAGATCTGAAATCATTTCCTTGTGCTGAAGTATGGGTAGGATTTCCTGATAGATAAGTGTCAAAATCATCCCCCTCAGTGTAACCTACAGACAATCCAGTCTGATTAATTGTATTAGTAACTGGAAACATTTCCGATAGAATAGGAGTTGAAACTGAGTTAGGGACAACAATAGTTCCTGCCTGTGCCATACCCATCATCCCCAAGGAAAGGGTAGCAGTAGTGATCGTGAGTAATGATGATTTCATGAAAAAAATTTTTGTAACTTTAAAGGCTAACGCCTCGTAATCTAGCATATAACGGCAGGGAAAAGTCAAGGGTTTTGCTAAAATTTAATATTTTTTTGATAATTGCTTTTATAGAGGTTTATTGTCTCTATCAATTACATCTTAATGTTGTTTCTTAGAGGAATAAAATTGGAGTCAATCTCATTTTTGCTAACGCACTCGTATTCCGCAAATTGTGATGTTCTAATAAATGCTAGAC
>JBFRWQ010000272.1:0-6150 GCA_051439665.1 Microcystaceae cyanobacterium
TATTAGAACATACCAAAATTCCTTATTCCTATGGTGATATTCGTTTTGAAACCGTTTTTGATGAAAAACAAGACCGTTATCTATTAATGATTGTGGGACGAGAACCAGCTTATGGTTTATCTCTGGACTCAACTCGTCGTGTTCATGGTTGTTTAATTCACGTTGATATTATTGATGGTAAATTCTGGATTCAACGAGATGGAACTGAAGAAGGAATTGCAACAGATTTGATCAAAGAAGGGATTTCTAGAAATCGCATTGTTTTAGCTTTTCGTTCTGAACAATCTTTAGAAGAAGAATTAACTATTAACTGATTATTAATGTGAGAAATAGCGAGAATAGAGGTATGAGGTATCAGTTTGTGATAGTTAATTATATCGTTATCTCAAGATAACTAATTAAGCCATGATAGTTCATTTTAATGAACGTCCCTTATTAGCCTTGGAATTCATTACGAGGCAGTTAATGATGGTGAGTCATTAATTTTATGATAAGGGTTAATGGTGTGGTTATTTATACAACATTGCCATAAATTGATCTAAATTCTTACCAACACCGCCTTGCAATCAATTGACAAGGCTAATATAAATCGTTATCTAAAGATAACTAATTCGTCCATCACAGTTCATTTTAATTAAAGTCCCTTATTCGCCTGGGAATTCATTACGAGGCGGTTAATGATGGTAAGCCGTTAATCTTGTGTACGATCAAGGTTAATAATGTTATCATTCAGCCCTCCTTGCAATCAATTGATAAGGCTAATATAAATCGTTATCTCAAGATAACTAATTAAGCCATGATAGTTCATTTTAATGAACGTCCTTTATTAGCCTTGGAATTCATGACGAGGCAGTTAATGATGGTAAGCCGTTAATTTTATGATAAGGGTTAATGGTGTGGTTATTTATACCACATTACTATAAATTGATCTAAATGCTTACCAACACCGCCTTGCAATGAATTGACAAGGCTAATATCAATCGTTATCTCAAGATAACTAATTAAGCCATCACAGTTCATTTTAATGAACGTCCCTTATTAGCCTTGGAATTCATTACGAGGCGGTTAATGATGGTAAGCCGTTAATCTTGTGTACGATCAAGGTTAATATCAATCGTTATCTCAAGATAACTAATTCGGCCATCACAGTTCATTTTAATGAACGCCCCTTATTCGCCTTATCCCTAACGCACAAATTGAGGCATCACATCGGCTGCTGTGACTAAGCCATATAATCCCTTTTGATGTAAAGAAACGCCTGCCTTAAGATAACCAAAAGCTGGTCCACACACATTAGCTGCCATACTGGTTTCATCACCAAGGGTAAAGGTATGAGTTGAAATTTTACCCTCAAAGGTTCGTCCTGTGATTTGAACATTAGTACTGAGGGGCTTTTTGGGGTTACGAGTATCAACAATTCCCCCAACACTCACTTGCTCACGAGAACAAATCCCTGCTAATTCCAACATAATATCATCGGCGTGTTCCATATTTTCCAGCGCTAAAATACCATTCGTTTGATCCAATAAAGCAGCAACTTCTGCATCACTCATTGCCCTAGCTGTTTCCACATCATAATCAGGTAAATGGGCTATATCTTCTCGAATGGTTGCCCGATATGCTTCCCAGTTAGCAATTCCCACCCCAAAGGTGATTTTAACACTGTGAATTTCTGCGTAACTTTGAGCCGCCACCACTGCTGCTGCGGTTAAGAGTCCAGGAGTTGCACCACATCCTGTTAAATAAGTAATTCCTGCTGCTTGAAAGTCTTCTTCTAGGGTTAATAACTGCTCTACCGCACTGGTACGCTTGAGGGCATCGACTAACACCCCTTTCCACCCTGATGCGATAAATTGCCGTGCAACATCAGCCATAAAGGTATTGGGTAAATTGGGTAAGGCGAGAAAATATCCATCAACAGCAGCTATCTGTCGCAATTCACTAATACTATCTAAACTGAGTGTGCCAATGGGATCGACATAACCGACTGATCCTTGTTGATGATAGGTTTTAATTACCGTATTAGGATCTAGTCCTTGGGCATCATAAATATATCCTTGCTTATCAGCAGCAGCAACCCAGCGCATTTCTTGTTTGGGATGGAGGAGTCTGGCTGCCGCTTGTCCTAATCCGCCAAAACCCAGAATACCAACGTTAATTTGTTGTTTCACTGACCAACCTCTCTACAACTATATTGAAAAGGATTCCTTACCCATTCTCTCAATTATTGTCCTTTTACGTTGCTCAAGTTTTGTAACGATTTAGCGATCGCTTCTCATCCAACCACATTTAATTGCTGATTGATCATTACCAAGCCTAACAGCGCTAGTTTAACCAGTCCAGGGGCTAAAATGAAGCTTAAAATTAAGATTAGGGTAGCGATTACTAAGAGTAACTCTCGTTCTTGATTAAAACTGATACTGAGTCGAGCGATGAGGGCAGCGCCCAAAAAGGTTAATAAACAAGCAAGTAACATGATTTTAAAAAGGGGAACGTTTTTGATAAATTAGACTTCACAAATACACAGCTAGATTCCGAAATCGTCGCAAATGTAAATTATTGTAAAGTAAATCTAGATCCCTTGCCAAAAAAAATTTACCACCGTATAATGGTAATTCGTGACCCCAAAAGGAGAGATGGCCGAGCGGTTGAAGGCGCAGCACTGGAAATGCTGTTTAGGGGTAACTCTAACGAGGGTTCGAATCCCTCTCTCTCCGTTACTCATTGATGAACTGTCTCATGACTTGATTCACTTCTGATGGTTTTTCCTGTTGTATCCAGTGGCTACCATTAGTTATATAGTGAATTTGTAAGTTTGCGACATAATCTTCCATATTTTCAGTTAATTCCTTACCTAAAAAGTTATCTTGTTCCCCCCAAATCAGTAGGGTTGGCATAGATAATTGATTCCATTGACCTTTTTGAGGTAAAAATTGAGGCATTGCTCGATAATAATTAATCATGGCAGTTAATGCTCCCCTTTTGGCTGCTGCATCCTTATAAGCGTCTAAATCCTTCGGACTAAATGTTGTCTTATCTACCACATTATCAATGAAAGCATTGGCAATGAGGCGATAATCATCTAACTGGAAAAGGAATTCAGGTAATAAAGGAAGCTGAAAGAGGCCTATATAAGCACTTTTGAATATCTGTTGAGGATTTTTGCCCAACTCTGCTGTAAATTTGGCAGGATGAGGACAATTCATGACAATGAGTTGTTTAACTTGTTCAGGATGAGCGTCTGCAAAACTCCAAGCGAGTCCGCCTCCAAAGTCGTGTCCGACTAAAATACAGCTATCGTAGCCTAATCCTTTGATAATCCCTTCAATATCTCGATTTAACTCTTTTAACTTATAAGCATCAACTCCTTGGGGTTTATCGCTATCATTGTAACCCCGTAAATCTACTGCTACCACTTTGTAATCTTTGGCAAATTCAGGAATTTGATGTCGCCAAGAATACCAAAATTCAGGAAATCCGTGCAGAAATAGCATTAATTCCCCTTCTCCTTGGGTGACATAATGCAATCGAACGTTATTTGTCGTCAGGAAATTATGTTCTAAAGATTGGTTCATTTGTTTGAAAGAGCTTTTTTTAGGAGGAATTGGACTATTTGACGATAGCAAGGGCTTTTGACTGACATTTAGACTATTTTTAACTTGTTTTTCTACGACACGAAAGGCAATACTAGGGTCAAGTAGAGTGGTTGCTGGCTTAACCATGTGGAACACTTCCATAAAAGTGTTGTAAACATAAAGGTCTTCTCTGGCTAACTTAGCCACATTGTCAAAGTATGGACGCAGAAGTTCATAGGGATTATTGACGGTTTCTCCTTCAGTTTCTGGCCAAGATAAATCGGCATTTGTGACCATTTCCCAAGAGGGTTGGACAGCTTCCCTCAATTTTTCCTGAAATTTTTGGCTAAACTTTCCTAAAGTACCGTTATTATCTTGATAAACGTCTTCTAAACACTGATTCAGAGTAAGAGAACTTAATCCTGCGACCGTCATCCCTTTACCATAAGTTGGATTAAAAGCACAAACCCCATCACCAACAACGATTAAATTGTCGGGGAGAGAATTGGGCTTTTCGTAGTGATAAAGGCGGTTATAAAGCCCTTTATAACAGTAAACAGGCGAAAGCGGCTCGGCTGATTTAATCGTTTCATAAATGATAGGATGACGCAAACTTTTAGCAAAAGCTAAAAACCCTTCTTCGTCTTTAGGGGGATAATCTTTACCATTACTACCAAGGGTCACTAACCAACGATTACCTTCAACGGTGAAAATTAAGCCACTCCGTTGACATTCAGACTTGTTAGGCGCAATTGTTAAATTTACCCAGTCAGATTGCCAGTTCTCAGGTATTTGATACCAACGGGTTGCATAACCGACATAAGGATTGACAATGGTTTTTTCGGGGGAGTCATAGTTAAGAGAGTTTAACCATTGAGGGACTTTACTATTTCTTCCCGTCGCATCGACAAACAATTGACCATTTAAGGTTATTTCTTGGGCTTGGTGCTTTAATAAAATGCCACTTAACTGTTGATTGGTAGAATTTTTGACTAATTTTATGACTTGCGAGCGAGTAAAGAACTGGATACGAGGATTTTTGGCTAAACGTTGCTGAATCAGATAAGCAAGAAGATTGCGAGTACAACTATAACTAATCATTCCCGAAGGATGACGACTTAGCCAACCTTCTACTCCGTAAACAGCAGCGTCTTCGGACAAATCAACTTCAATTGCTCCATTTCTTTTTAAATCTTCTCCAATACCGGGAAATAACTGTTCTAGGATATGTCTTCCTTGAGCCAGCAGAAGATGACTATGAACAGACTGAGGAACACCACGACGAGGTTGAGGAGATGTGGGGAACTCGTCGCGTTCTACAATGATAACTTGAGAAAAATAATCGGTTAAAACTCTGGCTGCTAAGAGTCCAGCAATTCCACCCCCTAAAACAATTCCTGTCTGTGCTTCCTGAGTTGATGCAAGTCTAACCATTACTCTATTTTGCTTTGCAATGTTAAGTTTTGTGAATATATTTTCACTATTACGCATATTTTAAAAATTTGCAAATTAACACTGGTACTAGCTTTTGCTCATACTATAGTACTACGCACAAGGCAGGGGTCAGGAGGCTCCGAGTAGGCTGTGACTGGGTTTCAGAGATCTATACTGTCCTAACCTTAATGCGTAGGGCTATATTCTAACCGCCATGAAAAAAGAAAGAACAAAAGTATGTAATTGACAAAATTTTATATTTTCTTTATGTTTGCTTGTGAAATTTATTTCCTAAGCAATAATTCAGGAATATAAATTAATAGATTTAAACCCTTATTAAATATAGTATAGTAATTTAGTAATATATGGTCTGTTTTCCATGCCAATAAAAAACGCTTAAATACAGAATAAAGCAAAAAGCATCTTGGATTCGATTGAAGAGGACTGGACAGAAGAAGGAATTGCTAATCAATTGTTAAAGGAAGGCATACCCAAAACGGATATTGTTTTAGCCTTCCATGAACCTGAAGCTCACCAGTTTACCGATTTTGCGATCGCTTAATACCTTAACAAACTTTTACCCATTTAACAGCGCTTCAACAAATTCATAACTGGAAAAAGGACGTAAATCTTCTATTCCTTCCCCTGCACCAATAAAGCGAATGGGAAGGTTAAGTTGTTGCGCAACGGCAAAGGCTACTCCCCCTTTAGCTGTACCATCCAATTTCGTCAACACCACCCCACTTAATTTAGCTGCTTCAGAGAAAACCTGTGCTTGTCTGAGGCCATTTTGTCCCAGGGTAGAATCTAAGACTAAGAGAGACTCAACTTGAGCATTAGGGGCTTTTTTATCAATAATCCGTCTAATTTTAGCCAACTCATCCATTAGATTCTTTTTATTCTGTAAGCGCCCCGCCGTATCTACCAGTAATAACTGTACATTGCGAGATTGAGCCGCCGCAATCCCATCATAAACCACCGCCGCAGGGTCAGTATTTTTACCAGGGTTAGCAATCACTTGAGTATTTGTGCGATCTCCCCACACCTTTACTTGTTCTACCGCAGCAGCACGAAAGGTATCCGCCGCCGCAATAACACAGCTATAACCAGACTCTTTAGCCATGTGAGCTAATTTACCAAT
>JBFRWQ010000273.1:0-12436 GCA_051439665.1 Microcystaceae cyanobacterium
GTTAATTCAAGATTTCAGCTAACTTAACTCAGAACACTTGGTCGCTTAAATGAGGGCATTTTTCCATAAGATTGAGAAGACTCACTACCCTCAACAACTGTTAAATTTTGAGGACGCAAGCGCTTGATCATAATCTGAGAAATTTGCGCTTTTTCCGATTTTAAATCTGCGACGTAACCTTCTTGTTCTAAAGAAGCTTCCTTTTGAGTCAAAAACGGACCGAAATAGTAGGTACAGTTGGGGGAATCGGTTTTTACTTCCACCCAAACTGCTAGACCTAAAAAATTTAATAAGGCAATTAAAAGTTCTTTTAGTTGCTGCATCAGATAAAACCCCTGCTTTAATTTGGTCATTATACAGTGAAAAATCGTGCTTGGCACAATCGGTTATTTTTCTTTTATATTTTTACGCCATTTACCCGATTAAGGGGAAGTGTCAGGAGATACATTTTGCAAATAAAGTTTACTTGATCCTTTTTGGCGATAAACTTCATAAAGGGCGATCGCTGCTGCTACCGACGCATTTAAACTAGGGGTTTTTCCTGTGAGAGGAATAGACACTAATTCATCACAATGGCGTTGAGTTAACAGGCTTAAACCTTCTCCTTCTGAACCGATAACTAACCCTATCGCACCTTTAAATTCTAGACTGTGTAACGCTTTACCGTTCTCGGCCACTGTTCCATATAGCCAAAATCCTGCATCTTTGAGGGTTTCTAGCGCTCGACTGAGATTAACCACCCTCGCCACGGGAAAGGTTTCTAATGCACCTGAAGCCACTTTCATCACGGTAGAAGTAATACCAACGGCTCGTCTTTGGGGAATAATCAGCCCCTGTGCGCCAAATGCCTCAGCAGTACGGATAATTGCTCCTAAATTGTGGGGATCGTTAATGCTATCGGCAATCATCAATACGGGATCATTGCTGGCCTGTTTCGCTTGTTCGATTAAATCTTCTAATTCCACATAAGCATAGGGAGCAATTTGGGCTGCAATCCCTTGATGATTACCTCGATGAGTAATTTGATTAAGTCGTTCCATCCCTACTTCATCGATTACCGTTCCCCTAGCTTTAGCTGCCGTAATGAGGGGGCGAAATTGGGCATCATAGTGCAGACGATTAGTAATCCAAATACGATTGAGGTGGCGCTCGCTTTCTAAAGCAGCTAACACAGAATGACGACCAAAAATTAGATCTGGGTTCTCATTTGTTTCTGATGGCTTTCCTTTGTAGGGTTTATCAGTTGGTTTTCCTTTATGTTTAGAAAAGGGGGACCGTTGTTTTTTCAGTTTGGGGCGATCTGAGGAGGGAAATTTAGGCATGATGTTGAGGCTATGGGGCGACTTTACTAATCTTACAAAAATCTTGACCTTAAGCCCACTTCTTTTAATAAAAGTTTGAAATAGAATATTAAAACTTACTCTAGTTTTTCAGGGTATTTTGCTACACTTAACCTTAAGGAAAGATAAAAAAGTTAATGATGCCTAACTTAACGATGCACTACATAAGATTATGCCGAATTAGTTCCTGATTTAATGTTTGAAGTTAAATCTAAAACCGATACTTTGGTAAAATGGCAATTACCCGTTGTGGAAGTTTGGGCTCCAGAATTTGATTAAGGGGAGGATTTTAAAATGGTTAAGACAATTCAAGCTCACGAAATTAGTCTAGAAGAATTACAAGAACAGTTTGGACTGCAACTAACAAAGGAGGATCAATTTTTTCGAGAATGGCAAGATAACTTACCTTCTTTAACAGATGAAGAAAAACTTTGTTTAGAAAGAGTGCGGAGTAACTACTTTAACCTGATGAGTCGTCGTTCTCTTGGAGAAGAAGCAGTAAAAATGGTTGTTTTATCACCTCTGCTTGATTTAGCGGGATTTTTTCAACCTCCCTTTGCTCTGAGAACTGAACATTCTGTGGAAATTTCTGCTCAAGATAATGGATTAATCGTCAGAGGAAGAATAGATGTTTTGGTGTTACGACAAAAATTGTGGATACTGGTTATTGAATCTAAAAGTACCAAGTTTGATGTCATGGCAGCACTGCCTCAAGCGCTTGCTTATATGCTAAGTAATGCTCAAACTGAGCAGCCTAAATTTGGCTTTTTAGTTAATGGTAGAGAGTTTGTCTTTGTCAAACTGCAACCAGCAGATGTTCCCTTATATAGTCATTCCTATGCTTTATCTATTGATAGAGAACATGATCTAGAGCAGGTTTTAGCAGCGCTTAAAAAGATTGGTCATTTCAGTAAACAGTAAACAGTAATCAGTAATCAGTGACCAATTACAACTTTCCTGACTTTGTGGTGATCAACAAAAGTTATTGCTTTTAGGGAACAGGGAACAGGGAACAGGGAATACCAAATAATATGATCTCCCCACTCTCCCCTATCTCCTCCCTATTACTTCCAGCCTGCAAGATTCATTACCCGCACAGCCTGACTCGCATTAGGACCATAATTGGCCACACTAGCTACATCTGACTTAAATGAACCCAATTTTTGTAAAACTGGATCTGGTTCAATCCCAGATACCACAGGATATTCATGATTTCCTTGGGCAAAAAAGGCTTGAGCAGAAGGACTAACCAAATATTCAAGGAATTGGATGGCTGCTTCCTGATTGGGCGCAGTTTTTACTAATCCTGCTCCACTAACGTTAGCATGTACCCCTCTACCATTTTGATCTGGGAAAAATGCCCCTACCTTGTCATAAATCTGTCGTCGGGCAGGATCGCTAGACTCAGCTAATTTAGCGAGATAATAGGTGTTGACAAGCGCTAAATCTCCTACCCCAGCAGCGATCGCTTCCATCTGTGCTGTATCATTTCCTTGGGGAGAACGGGCAAAATTCTGCACCACTCCACGACACCATTGTTCGGCAGCTTGTTGACCTTTGACATCAATTAGCCAAGCAACAAAGGACTGATTATAGATATTACTCGAAGATCGGATTAAAACCTTTCCTTTCCACTTAGGACTGGCTAAATCAGCGTAACTTGATAAGCTAGACGGATTTACCCGATCCTTACTATACATAATTACTCGTAAGCGCTTACTAAAGGAAAACCATAATCCTTTAGGATGTCGCAAATAGGCAGGAATGTTCTGCTCTAATACACTAGAGTTAACAGGAGTAAAGATTCCTGCTTCTGTCGCTCGCCATAATCTTCCTGCATCTACTGTAATAAGGATATCGGCGGGACTTCTTCTTCCCTCTCGTTTGATCCGTTCAATCAGAGGATCAGCTTTCCCTTCAATCAGATTAACTTTAATCCCTGTTTTGTCGGTGAAATTATCATAGAGTCGTTGATCAGTATTGTAATGTCTCGATGAATAGATATTTACTTCTCTATTTTGGGCATTACTTCTTTTCACATGGATTAACGGAGATGCAGCAACAGCAACTGCTGCAGCCCCAGTTCCTAAAAAGACTCGTCGGGTCAGTTTACTCATTACAACTATTTTTAACTAATGTCTCTAGTATTGTACTATTGCTGCGAAGATTTCTCAGTAATTTTTTAGAAAAATCTTTGATTCTCAACTGAAGGTGGAATGAGGTAGATCAGAAAATGGCTAAAATAACTAGAATTTATATAAAGTTTGAAAGTGCCAACCATCATCTTGAGCATTTCTACCTCTATCGTCTAAATTGATGATGGGGAGACCATAATCAACTCTCAAGCTAAATTGGTCTAAAGGTTGCCAGATAATGCCTAACCCTACCCCAATTAAGAAAGTTTGTGAAGGTAAGCTAGTGGGATTCTTTGAGGTATTCCAGACCTTTCCTAAATCGATAAAGGGGGCAATTTGAAAACGAGAAATGTTATCCTCATCTCGATAGAGATTAATGCGATCTTCTAGGGAAAAACGATAACCATTGTCCCCAGAACGCACATTTTGCCGATATCCTCGAACAGATTGCCCCCCACCCATAATAAATAAATAATCTGAAGTTAAGGGATCGGGGGTTAATTGTAATTCTCCTTGAATAATTAAGAGATGATCATTGCCTAAGCGCTGTAACCGTTGAATTTGACCAGACCAGCTTAAAAAGACTCCATCAGGAAAAGAATCAGGATTTTGGGTTGCGTCCAATAAGCCCGTTCCCCAGTTAAGCTGCGATCGCACAAACCACAATCCCCCCTGATCACGACGGGAATAATCTTGTTCAAATTGCAAGACACTGGTGCGAACTTGACCAAAAAGATCGGGACGTTCTAGAAAAATATTAGAGTTAGTACTATCAATATAGCGAAAACCAACAGATAAGGCTAATTCATCCCTTAAATTACGCCAGAGAGGTTGACGATACTTGAATTCATAGACATCCTTATTGCCTTTAATATTAAACTGATCAAAGGGAGATTGAGTTACTCGTGTCCAGTTAGGACTTGCCCGAAATTGGATTGTTCCCTCTTGAGGATTGACGGGAAAGCGCCAAGATCCCTCTAAAACATCCGATCCCCCTGTTAAAGAGCGATAATAACTTAAAGTCATCTCATCTCCCCACCCTGTTACATTTCCGTGGCGAAAGCTAACCCATGTCCGTTCTGAGCCAATCGAGGGAGGGGAATAATTATCAATTCCCACTGAGGGGTTAAAGGGATCAGCTTCTTCGATCGTTACCAGTAAAATAGTTGATCCTGCTTCACCTGATGCTTTTAAATCGCCTTTAATATTTTCAATCAGAGGATTCTGACTCATTAAGCGAAAATTAGCCTCTAACTGGTTAATATTAACGGGTGAGGTGATACCCAATGCTAGGCGATCGCACAAATAGGGAAGGGTTAAACGTCCTTGATTGCTGATTTGGATTTGAGAAATTTTACCTTCGATGACAGGAACAATTAGAGTATTTTGGTCAAAAATGAGGTTATCTGCTGTAGAAGCCACTTGTGAGGTGAGATAGCCCTGACTGAGATAATAAAAATTGATGGCTTGACCTAAATTTTCGTACCATATTTTTAGATCTGCTTCTGTGAAATTTTTCTCTTGATGTTGGGTAACCAGTTCCTGAATTCTAGAATCTTGTAATAATGCGGCTGAGGATAAAAGGGTTGATCCTTGAATTTGTATGACTAAAGGACGATCATTAAAGGTGATAGTGGTTAAATTAAAAGAATTAGGACTTAAAGAGGGTGAAGTGTAGGGACAAATTAAATAGTCTTTATTTTCCTCTGCTTTAATTGAATCTATCCCTATAAGTAGGGACATTACACCACTCACCACGGCTGGCCAAAATTGAGGTTTCATAAAATTAGATCAATCGGCACAATCTTTCCTAGTATAGTTTGAATAATTTAATTTGTCGTAGGGGCGCAAGGCTTGCACCCGTAACTCTCCTGATATTGTTATCAATAATGTACAAAAATAAGATAAATACTCTACGATGGGTTACGGTGCTAATCAGATAGTTTTAGGGGGTGGGGCTAAAGCCCAACAACAGCCATTCCTCTTACCTCATTTTAGGGCGTTAGCTTTTTGGGAACTGATGAGAACTCACAAAAAAGGATAAGGCTTCAGAAATTTGGTCTATCTTTAAAGAATTAGTCTGAAAAGTTTGCCATTGACTAAGTTGAGCGCCAACCATACCAGAAAAAGTATCTACCAAACTACGATGGCGAAGTTCACAGGCTTTTTGTGCTACCGTTAACAGTCCTTGGACATAAACCTCAGTCGTATGTTGTTTTTCGAGGAACTTACGACCTTCTTGACCCATTTTGCGGAAAAAATCTGGATTGTCTAAAAAGTGCTGTAAATGCTTTTGAATGTCCTCAATTTCTTTTTGCGGTTCAACAAAAGCAACGGTATTTTCAGGAAGTTGACTGTACCATCCTGTGCGAGTGACAAGAGACGGTAAGCCATGACTCCAAATTCTTAATTGGCTGATAGAAGCTTCTCCCACCGTTGGATAGCGTAAATTAATAGCTAAATCGGCCTTTTGTAGCGCTTCTTCTAACGCCTCCTCTGATAAAAAGCCTTTGATCGTTACTTGATCTTGTAAGTTTAACCCTCGAATAAGAGCAATGACCTGGTCTTCTTGTTCTAATTTGCCACAAATGGTTAATTCAAACTCATCTTTACCCTTAAAACTCGCAAAAGCTCTTAAAAATGGCTCTAAACGACGATTTTTTCCTAAAAAGCCAAAAATGATTAGCTTACAAGGGAATGTGGTCTTTTTCGGTTGAAGTTTGGGCAATTGGCTCACACTTTTGTAAGAAAGGGGCAAATAAGCTAATAATTGACTCGTTTGTCCCTTCAAATCCTGATAAGCTTGTTGGTTATGAACAATACCTGCGATCGCATTCTTTAATGCTAAGGGAGTCAGGGGATAATCATCTACCATAAAATCAATATCAATATGGCCATCCCAAATAGCATTAGCAAATTGCATTGCTTTGAGATCATAAAAAGTTCTAATCTGATTCAAATAGCCCTGTTGATCTTGATAATAGTGTCGATAAAGTTCTGTGAAAAAATGCAGTAATTTGGTATCATGGATGATAACTAATCCTGAACAGCGACGGCTAATTTCCCAAATTTCTTTGTGGAATAGAGGATTATTGCCAATATTATAGATGTTCAAATCCGCTTCATGAACCATTGACCAAGGTAAATTCTGATCTTGATAGGGAATGACTTTACCATAGTTCTCAAGCTCTTTATTCCATTTGGTTTGATTGGTCCATAAGACTAATTCAGCTTCTTGAGCTAGGTGAGGTAATAAAGCAAAGGCATAATCTGCAATCCCACTTTGAGCAGGGGG
This sequence comes from Microcystaceae cyanobacterium, assembly GCA_051439665.1. Classification (GTDB taxonomy): domain Bacteria; phylum Cyanobacteriota; class Cyanobacteriia; order Cyanobacteriales; family Microcystaceae; genus JBGTGT01. The sequence continues at coordinate 6,771 of JBFRWQ010000273.1, forward strand.
TAAAGGGGAAAACCAATTTAATTTCATCTTAATAATGTCTCCACTACATTTTGCCAACTAATATTGAGATCATTGTAATAATCCCTTCCTGCTTGACCCAATTGCTTAGTTTTCTGTCGATCTTCCCACAATTGATCCATTGCTAAAGCTAGGGAAATCGGATTAGGGGGAACAATCAACCCCGTTTCTTCATTCTTGGCAAATTCCAATGGTCCACCTGAATCTGTGCAAGTAATGACCGCTTTAGAAGATAGCATGGCTTCTAAGGTGACATAACCATAATCTTCATCAAAAGGCGTATAAATGACCGCTAAAGATTGAGCATAATGGGTGATTTTTTCCGTCTCACTAATGCGTCCTAAAAACACCACTCGGTCACAGATCTTTAGTTGTTCAGCTTTATTTTTTAAGTATTCTAAAAACTCCTGTGTATCTGCTTGACCCGCCAAAATAAGCTTGACTGGGTTGTTCGTTTTGGCTAATGCTTCTAACACTAATTCCTGACGCTTAATACGATTCATGCGACTGGGAAAGAAAAAATAACCTTGTTCATCTTGGCCATGAAACTGTTCCCAATTTTGAGGGGGATGATAAAGGGGTGTTGAATCTACTTGATTGAATTTCTTGAGTCGCTGAGAAACATTACCGGCAATGGTATAAATCGAACCACATTCTGCAAAAGCATGGTTATCTGCCTGAATAATACTCTCTCGAACAGATAGCCCATTGGGATCGTGATTGAGGCCGCAAAATTCCCCCTGCCATAATTCATAAGCTTCTCGATATTGATGGAGCAACCATAAGGTTTTATGGGGATGGGGTGCTAAATAAGCAGGAAATTTCAAGCCAATGAAACGGTCAACTAGACTTCCGTTAAACTCAGATAAATCCAATAAACGGCAAGCTAACATAGCGCTCAATAACTTCTCGCTAGGATACCATCGGAAAGGAATCGCTAAAATTTCTGCTTCATGTTCGGTTTGCTGAAAAGCTTTTAATAATCCTTCAGCTAAAATTTCTGCACCCCCTCGAATAAAGGGCACTTGAACAGTAACAATGGCAATTTTCATTATTTATAATTTATGGTTTATAGCCAATAACAGCGTAGTCTTTGGGTCCATAGAAATAATCGCTAAAGCGATTGGCTAATCGGGAACCCGTCAGTCTGATCTGCTCAGGATCTGGGTGAAGATCGAGCAGAGTTACCCGTTCAAATCCCGTAAATTCTGCTAAAAATTCACTAAAAAGACTGGGTAAAGGATTCCGATGGGTTGGATCGAGATAAAACTTCCAACAACTTACCTCTATGTTAGCAGGATTAGGTGTTTCAAAGATCATCATACCCCCCGAACAAAGAACCCGATAGGTTTCTTGAAAGAGTTCCATCAAGACAGGAAAGGGTAAATGTTCGATGATCTGAAATCCAGTAACACATCCCAACGAGCCCTCTGGTAAAGATTTCATGTAGGATACCACATCTGCTTCCTTAACATCTAGACCCTTAGCACAACAGTCTTCTACCATCACGCGATTTAGATCAAGTCCTGTTGCTGTATATTGGTGTTCTTTGAGCAGATTTAACCATTCTCCTCGGCCACAACCCACATCTAAAATAGGTCTTTCCACTGTTCCTAAATGGGTTGTCTCTAGGAAAGGTAAATAAATTTGTAAGCTTTCATATACTGAGGCTTCACTGCCTCGAAATTTATCTTCAAGTGCGATATAAAAGGCATCTAGCGCATGATAATCAGGGCTTGACTGAGTTGGACTGGTTTCACTTGCCTCTGCACTTTCATTTTCCCTATTTTCTTCCCATTTTTCCCCCAGCATCATTAATTTTTTCTGCTGAGTCAAATCATTTTTAAGGTAACTAATATCTCGAAACGTGCGCTGATCGCTTTTTTGAAACTGTGTTTCTAGAGATTGTAAACTTAATTGAGTTAAGTCTAACTGATGTCCCTTTTCCTTATAAGCATCGCTTATCTCTTTGAGTTGTAACTGGATTTGGTTATTTTGCTTCTCCATATATTTTAACCGATTATTTACCTGTTGCTCAATTTGGCTATTTTGTGCCGATAATCTTTGTAAGTCAACATAAGATTGCGATCGCAGTATATTAACTTGGTCTAACAAAGATTGATTGAGTAGAATTAATTGATTTAAAGAGGCAATTAAATTGTTGTTCACTTCCCGTTGATCTTTAAAGATAAAATTTAGTAAGCCAAAAAAGAGAATTTGTAGCGGTTTAAATAAAATCCAGGGAAAGCGATTGAGGGAATCTGGCCATTTTTGACGGCGAATTGTTCGTGATTGAGCAATTTCGACTAAATTTTTAATGGCATTAATTAAATCTTGCGTTCCTGATAAATCAATCGTTGACTGGACAGCCAAAGGAAATGACTTAAGGGAAGAAGGCAAAGACTCACCTGGGTTAATCAGTGAATTACTCATTGGCTGCTCAATCATTCCCTCAGACCGAATTTGACGACGAATTTCTTTAACAAGGTCTGTTGTTTTGATGTCAGGGACGTGAAACTCTCCTATCATAAGCAATTAATTTAGAATAAGATTCTGATGGGAACTAGGATATCATAACAATGACTCAAATTAGCTAATCATTCGTGTTCAAGAAACTGATCAAAAGTGAAAATTTGATGTGGTGAGCAAGTAATATTACTTTGGATTGATAGTGCTACGCAAAGCGTGGGAAGTAGGAAGTAAGCGGTGACAAGCTTGCAAGCCTTAAAGGGGGTCAAATACATAATTTTGTACTGCTATAGAAGGAGCTAATTTATTCATTCAATCTTTGCCAAGTTAAGTCATTTTCGGTTTCTGTCCATCTCAACAAATTGGCAGGTTGTCCCGCTTGTAAACCCTTTAATCCTAATGCTAAACGAGGGGTTTCCGTTGCCATTGCGATCGCTTGATCAACACCACACACGCCCCATTTCACTAGGTTTTGCACCCCCACTAACAGGGATAAGGTAGTTCCAGCTAAGGTACGATTAGACAGACGGGCTGTGCCATTTGTTACCTCAATTTGCCGACTATCCCAAGGATAAACCCCATCCTCAAGGCCAATAGGGGCTAAAGCATCACTGACGAGGAAAACACCCTGCTCATAACCACTAGATCGCAGGAGAAGATCAATCATCACAGGGCTAACGTGCTGTCCATCGGCGATTAACCCACAATAAACCTCTGAATCGAGGATCGCTGCCCCTAATAAGCCTGGTTTGCGATGATGGAGGGGGGGCATGGCATTAAACGCATGAGTAACCATTTTAGCCCCTAATTTAAAGGCATGACGGGCTTCTGGGACGGTAGCCAGAGAATGGCCTAAACTAACGACAATGCCCTGCGATCGCAGATAAGGAATCACTTCATCTGTGGGATCTAATTCGGGAGCTAGGGTCATAATTTTAATGATCGAACCATAGCGATCTAAGACCCATTGTATGGTTTCGACGGTGGGAGTCAATAGATGTTGGGGGGGATGGGCACCTCGTTTTTCGTAGTTGAGAAAGGGACCTTCGAGATGAACCCCTAAGATTTTGGCTGAAGTGGAGGGGGTTGTGGCTTGGACTGCCATAAAATCGTCAATTACCGATAAAGCACGGTGAATATTATCTACAGTGGTGGTAACAAGAGTGGGTAAGAAAGCATCTACTCCCTGTTCCCAAAGATATTTACATATTTTGTGGAGATAACCGATGGTTTTGGGTCTGAGTTGGGGAAAAGCCAAGCCTAATCCCCCATTAATCTGTAAATCAACGCCGCCTAAAGAAATCCAATCTTCCTTTATATCTAAAATCTGTCTCTGGCGCTCCGATGGCTGTTCGATTACAAAACGACTAATTTGTTCAATGATGCCCTCTTCGTTGATCATTATCTGTTGAGGGTCGTCATATCCAGTTAAACGAGCATTAGTAAGAATAATATCTTTAAGCATTATGTATCAAGAATTATAGATTAGGCAATGGCTTAACATTCTCCCAAAAAAGGGGCAGCAATATCCAGTAATCTGTAAATCTGCCACAGTAGGAGAGGGGTAAGGACAGTCCATGCGATCGCATTCCCTAACGCCATTTTGCCCGCATAGTCCATCCTTATGTTCAGGAAACCTTGAAAAATCCAGCGATCTAGGGGCATAGTTAATAACCACATCAAAGCCACCCAAGTACAGCCTAACCAGAAAATAACCCAACGAATATTACTATTAAAACGGGTAAATAAGCGATCGGTAAATAAAGTGGAGAGGTTATCCTGATCTCCCTCTAAAGCGACTCCTTTGGTTGCTGAGGTGGCAGGTTCAACCGACTTAGGCGGATTTCCAATCACAATGGCATTAATTCTGATATTATTTAAGTTAGCTTCTTCTATCATTGTTGGACTAATGTTAACTGCCCCATCAGTCACTAGCAATAGTTCCCGACAGCGCTTTTCCACACCTGATAATGAACTAATTCCTTCTTGAAGGACTAAATCTACATTCGTTCCCCCACCAATAGTTAAGGGAATATCGATTGTCCAGGCATTATTAAGCTGAGTGATTAATTTTTGACTATTATCATCAAAATCCTCAGTAAGGGGAATCACTCCGTCGGCAAATCCTAAAACTTGCACTTGATTAGGCTTTCTTAGTACTTTTGCAGTATTGAGGTCTAGGTAAGCTTCCACTGCCTCTAATTCTTTCGCTAGAATTGTTCCTGATGCCAATATATTATCACCATAAGTACTTTGGCTCATGTCTAAGGCAATGACTACAGCAACTGGAGGTTGGCCTAATCTAAGGAGGCCAAATAAAAGCGTTATCACTAGAAAAACTGCTACAAAGATAGCAGGAATCTGAAAAAGAGGATATCTCCACAAAGGACGATAGAATTGAGTTGCTATCATTACGAACTTTTAAAGTAGGGAGTGGGAAGTAAGGGGTGGCAGAAGTTTATAATAGTAGGTTGAAAAACTTTTCCTACTTCCCCTATTATGCCTCAAGAACAAAAGCATCCCCAAGAAAAACAAGATCGAGAGGTGGTGAATCGTCTGTTACAAGGACAACCAACCGAATATAATTTGGTAGAATTGGCACGGCTTCGCATTCGTTATTATAACTTTCCAGGCGCTAGAGAAATTCAACGGGATCTAGATGTATTATTACAACAATGGCAGTTAAGCGAAAGTCAACTTTTTGCCCAAACAAGAGATATTCATCAGTCAGGGCAAATTTATCGCCGTAAACAAAATAATGAAGTGCAAGATTGGAGTTAACTCAGTAAACAGTAAACAGTAAACAGTAAACAGTAAACAGTAAACAGTAATCCGTTTACTACCGCTAACTATTAACTATAGCGAATTGTGCTTTTTATACATTACCCACTATCATGTCGAAAGAGCAGATTGTAATTAAGGTTGCAAGGTTTAAGAGCGATCAATTATCATGAAGTTGTTATTTACTGGTTAGGGAAGATTAATGATTACTAAAAACTTGACCGTTCTACTTTATAAAGAAGATGATATGTATGTTGCTGAATGCGTAGAAGTAGGAACAGTTGATCAAGGAGAAACCATTGAAGAAGCAATAAATAATCTTAGAGAAGCAACTCGTCTTTATTTAGAAGAATGTCCGACTGTTGATCTAACTCCTAAATTTGTAACGACAATGGAAG
>JBFRWQ010000274.1:0-6856 GCA_051439665.1 Microcystaceae cyanobacterium
CCCTCTTCCCCCTCCCCTCTCCCTTATGTTTGAAGCAAATGATCGACTCAATAATTGTTATCAATTACAATCTTTATTAGGAGAAACGGCAACGGGTCATCAAACCTGGTTAGCGGTTGAATTACCCTCTCAACCAATAGAGCGATTTTTCTTACAACAAGTCAGACGCAAATTACCCATTATTCTCTTTGATCCCCCTAATTTAGAACGATATATCATTAAATTGTTGGCATTTAGTCCCCAACTACAATGGGAAGAAGTTAAATTATTTGAACGGGAAGCACAAGTCCTCCAAACCCTTAATCATTCCCGAATTCCTCGTTATCGAGATTATTTTGAAACAGAATCTCCACGGGATAATAGCCTACTATGGTTTGCTTTAGTACAGGATTATATTAACGGCTCTTCTTTACAAGAATTAATTAACTATAATGTCTCATTTACTGAGAAACAATTAAAAAATTTTGCTAAACAAATCCTAGATGTCCTGATTTATTTACATAACTTAAATCCTCCTATTTTACATCGAGATATTAAACCGAGTAACTTAATTTTAGGTCAAGATAATCAACTCTATTTAATTGATTTTGGGGCAGTTCAAGCAAAAGCCTCTTTAACAGGTGTTACCTTTACTATTGTAGGAACGGGGGGTTATACCCCCTTAGAACAATTCTGGGGAAAAGCTGTTCCTGCATCGGATTTATATGCAGTGGGCGCTACCTTAATTCATTTAGCTACAGGAATTGCACCTGCTAATTTACCTCAGCAGAATTCTCGCTTACAATTTAGCGATCGCTTATCGGTTTCTTCTGGTTTTATTCAGTGGTTAGAAACTCTCACAGAACTTGATCCCCAAGATCGTTTTCAAAGTGCTGAAGAAGCGCTAACTGAGTTAAACTCTCTCTCTTTTCCTAGTCTTAAATTTTTTCAATCTCAAGCAAATATAGCTCAAAATGAGACAATAGACACGGCAATTAAACTACAAAAAGATGAGCAATCTTTACTGATTAATCTACCTAACCAGATGACTTTATTGCCCTCTTTTTCTTGGTTCAACTCTTTACCAATTAAGCTGAAAATATCTCTAGGGATGATAACAATCGCTGCGACGGGAGGAATGGGTGCATTTTTGCAGCACAATCAACCTGAACTTCTCTCAATAATGGGTATTCTTTTAATGCTGATTATGGGCATCAAACTCTTTAAGGTAAATCAAAGACAATCTCTATTTTTAGATCAAGAAATAGTTAAAATATCACGCAAAATAAGCTTGATTCCTTATAAAGTTGACAAAGAGCGCTTATCTAATATTGTCGGATTTTTTATTCATGAAGAAGACAATAATGAATATAAAATTAGTATCAATACGAAAAAAAAAATTTACTTTCTTCCTTCTGTGTCTAAGTCTGAGAGTCACTGGTTACTCAAAGAAATTGAGCAATGGTTGAAAAAACAGGCAAATAGTGATTAAATCAGTAGCATAAGCTTCTAGCTTGTGACAGGCAAGATGCCTGTGCTACTATTCTTTAGCTTGTGACAGGCAAGATTCCTGTGTTACTATTCTTTAACTTGTGACAGGCAGGATGCCTGTGCTACTGTTTATCGATGATTTAAAAATGTCTCAATTCCCAACTGATCTTAAGGCTTTAATTTTTGATGTTGATGGTACATTAGCAGAAACTGAACGGGATGGCCATCGTGTCGCTTTTAACCACGCTTTTCAATCTCATCAATTAGACTGGAATTGGTCAATTGATTTATATGGAAAGTTAACCCAAATTTCAGGGGGAAAAGAACGAATCAACTATTATATTAAGGAGTATCAACCAATATTTTCAACAAATCTTCCTCTTGAGCAATTTATTAAACAATTACACCAAACAAAAACCCAATTCTATCAGCAATTATTAGCTACGGGATCAATTCCTTTAAGATTGGGGGTTAAACGGTTAATTACTGAGGCGAGAGCTAAAGGAATTCGGTTAGCGATCGCTACTACCAGCGCCTATCCCAATGCTTTAGCTTTAATTGAAAAACATCTTGATCCTTCATGGTTTGAAGTGATTGCAGCAGGTGATATTGTTCCTCAGAAAAAACCCGCACCTGATATTTATCTATATGTCCTAGATAAGATGAATTTAAAACCCGAAAACTGCCTAGTCTTTGAAGATACTGAGCATGGCTTAACAGCAGCTACTAAAGCAGGTTTAAAAACAATTATTACCATTAATAATTATACTAAAAATCAAGAGTTTAGTCAAGCTTATTGGGTACTTAACCATTTAGGTGAACCAGATCAATCTTGTCGAATTTTGCAGGGAAAGCAAGCTAATTTTGATTATTTTACCCTTGATAATTGCTTGTCTTAAAAACTTGTAAAATAAAATTTAGTTGCAGGTGCGAGGGGAAGACAAAAGCGAAAAATACTCCCTTGATCAACTTCGCTTTCAACCTCAATTGTTCCCCCTTGTAACTCTACTAATCTGCGAGCGATCGCTAATCCAATTCCTGTCCCACCTGTATAACGAGTTCGGGATTTATCGGCTCGCCAAAACCGTTCAAAAATAAAGGGTAAATCATCTTGACTAATGCCAATTCCTGTATCTTCAACGGCTATCCACAGCCATGAATTATCCGTCCAAACTTTAACTATAATTGATCCCTTTTCTGTATAGCGAATAGCGTTACCCATCAAATTAACTAAAATTTGTTCTGTGCGATCAATATCTGCCATCACTAAGGGCAAGTTAGATGAACCATCCAAAGATAAGGTGGGACCTTCATCTAATAGTTGATCAGAGAATCTTTCCACCAGAGAAGTTAAAAGTGGATACAATTGAGTGGGGATAATACTAACCGATAAATAGCCCGCTTCTGCTTTAGAAAGTTCTTGTAAGTCATAAGTTAATCTTTCTAAACGACGGGTTTCTTTAATGAGGCGCAAATAAATGTCAGGGGACGATTCAATTGTGCCATCAGATAAGCCTTCTAAGTAGCCTCTAACAACCGTTAAGGGGGTTCTTAATTCGTGAGTCATATCACTAATCAAATCTCGCCTATGTTGTTCGACATCCTCTAAACTCATGGCCATCTGATTAAAACTATGGGCTAATTGATTTAATTCAGGAATCTCACTACTGGGCATTCTTTCTTGAAGATTTCCTGCTGCAAAATCCTGGGTTATTTTTTTCATTCCTTCTAGGGGTTTCATAATGCGTTTTGAGGATAAATAACTTAATACCCCTGCAGTTGTTACCCCAAAAACAACCGACATAGCAGCGCTACCATTCCATGCCTTTTCAAAGCCTCTCAATAAGTAAGATTTAGCAAAACTAATGGTTAATAATCCTCGCTGTTCAAGTTGTTCTAGGCGTACCACAAAGAGTCGAGGCGATGAAATTTTAGCGGTGATGATAAAACTGCCTAAAGCAGCAAAAACAACTAGAGCATGGGAGAGAAATAAGCGAGTTCCTAAACTTAATTTCATATCATTAAAGAAGACAGGAGGCAGGATAGATTGACTAATACCCAGTTTAAAGGTATCTTACCTTACCATTAATTTAAAGAATAAAATGATCCATCCTCCAATTAATAGTAAATGCGGCCAACTATTAATCAAAGGGCGCTGGGTAATTTTTTTCAAGGGAAATAAACTGAATAAGAGAATGGAAATTAAGGTCATTTCTTGCAGAAATTGGGCAACGGATAAATCCCAAGTCAGACTCGGTAAGTCTAAGCTACTATAGCCTAAATTTCGGGCTAAGACGGGCAAGATATTTCCTGCTTCCGTTAACATGGCAGGAAAATAATGGACTAGATTAGCAGCTAGGGTTAAAGGTAAATAAGCATAGATAACCGTTTTATAAGTTGGCATCTCTGGGTCAAAGAAACGGGTAATTTGATGGGCTAAATAGGTCACAAGAAAGGGGATACTAAGTAGCCCAATGACGACAGGAATAGCCACCAAAAGATGCTCTGAGTCAATCTTTAACGCCCCCCACCCAAACCAACTTAAGAGGGTGTGGGAATGGTGCATTAATACGCCCCCTAAGAGCAACAGCAACAAGGCAATTTCTGGCCATGTTTCCTGATGCTGCTCCATAATATCTGTCGCTGGAAACCTTAAATTAAAATGAGCCGAACGATTGGGACAGGTTTTTAAACAGGTCATGCAAAACATACAATCACGGTTATCCTGTAATTGAGCGGGATGGGAGTAGAGAGGACAGCCATCGGAAGCTTGACCTTCTGTGGGGAGAGCATTGATAAAATTAACCTGAGTGGCCTCACTTCCTTTATAACAGCCAAAGGTCTGACATTGACTGCCACACACTTGAGGGGTTGAGCGTAACTCTAACATGGCTAATTTGGCAAATATCCCATTCATCCCACCAATGGGACAAAGATAACGACACCATAGTCGGCGCTCATAAATTAAACTACAAATAACAGCGCCTAGCGTAATAATAATCAGTAACCAAGCTGATAAATAAGCACTATGGGGTAAATCCCAAAGTTTTTCCCAAAGATAAATAGCGACAAAGCCCGCCCACAAAATCCAAGCGCCCCATTGATTGAGCCATTTGGTATTCCATGCTCGTAATTGACGAGGAAAGAGCCATAAGGATAGTTTTTTCACCCATTCGGCAGTAATCATAAAAGGACAGACTGCACACCATAATCGTCCGATTAAGGGGAAGAGGATCAGGTAGAATGGCCACCACCACGCCCAAAAAAGGTTCAAGGTAACGCTGTTGTCTCTTGATGGTGAACCTATGAATCCCATTAGGGTGATCGGAACAAAAACAGCCATCATAGGAATCCAAAAGCCTTCTGGCCACCATTTACTGAGTAAAAAAGGTCTTAACCAGGGAATTTGATTCAGTAGATCGATTCTAAAAGCATTGCGCCTCGATTCTACAGACCATAATACCTGTTCAGGAATAATAGTTTCTTCTAAGGGGGTCATAATAACCGCCCGTTTCAAGATATTTTCTAATTCTGCTAGATTTTCAGGGTAATTATAACTGAGTAAACGGCGAAAATCAGCTTGATCAATGGTTAATAGGGATCTTTTTCTTTCTTGACAGAGTTTTTCTAGGAAATAGGTTGTAAATTCTTTGATGTCTTGTTTTCGTTGTGGAAGACTAGGTAGCTTAAAAGATTGAAAGGGAATCTCAGTCCACAGACAGTTGTGGGGACTAGCAAGGATTAAACGAACTTGCACTGTTGCTAATGGCTGATTTGGCAGAATTTCCCCTGTCGTGATGTAATGTTTTAAGCGCTCGCAATCTTCACGGGATAATAAGTGAACATGATCGATCAGCAGAGTTCCCTGTTTGAATTGGTGTAGTAGTCCGAGTTGTGTCCCATTACCAAACAAGTTATCTGTGTTTAATGTACCATCAGGATGTTGGGGGAGTTGAGAAAGATTAATTTCGGCAAAAGGATAGCCTTGTAGAGAAGATTTACTATGAATTAGGCTAGAAATAAAGGTTTTCCCGCTACCCGTCGGTGCTTGTAGCCAGATCGGATCCTGGGTAGCTGCAACCTTTGTCACCCACTGACGCAAGCGAGCGCTACTCTTACTATTACCCAGAATTTTAGCATCAGTATGGATGGGACGAATATAAGGGTTTAAATTTGACCAATCAAGATAATTGGATGGGATAGAAGAGGAGTGATTCATATTATTTTCCCATTTTCTTCTTATTTTATAACAAATAACGATCCACTCATTATTATTCACCTGTTAGGGGTTTCTTTAATGCTATAGTACTAAATAATGTTTATATACCTCATTTATAAATGAGGCAGGAGGGTTTCAGGCCAAAAAAGACAAACAGGTTTTATCAGTCTGATTTGGTATAATAATTATATTATATGGTCAATTTAGGATAGGAAAGAAGATGATTCAAAAGAAAACTCAATCACTGGCTAGACGAGGGAGAATTGTTCCTGAAGTCCAATGGAGTGAAGAACAGTGGGAACAATGGAAAACAGAAACAGAAAGGTTTCGTCAACGATGTCTGCCGATTTTTGAACAGGTCAAAAGACAGCATTCAGACACCCATTATGGCTCGTATGTTGCGGTTGAACCAGAGAGTGGGGATTATTTTATCAGTGCAGATAAATTAGAAGCTATGCGACTCTCACAAGAAAACCATCCCAAAGCCAAATTTTTTCTATTTTGTTTGAATGAAACAGGAGTATCAGGAACAATATGATTCAGGGTAAGTTTGGTCAAGTAGATGAACTCTATTTTGAAATTGAACTAGCAGCAACTGATGGAACATTGTTAGCTGTAGATGCGTTGTTCGATACAGGTTTTTCTGAGTGGTTAGCAATGGACCAACAGGATGTAGCGATTCTCAATTGGACAGTCATTGGAGAAGAAGTTTTAAGAATGGCAAAAGGAGAAGCTCTCTTTGAAATTTATGCAGGACAAGTCAGATTTAATAATCAGGATGTAGCAATTCCTGTTTATGTGGGACAAGGAATTCCAGAAATTTTAATAGGTCGTCAATGGCTAAGAACGAATAAATTAGTCGTTGATTTACCTTCAGCCATCTTAACATTAGGATAACTTTAGACTGTAGAATGAGCAAAAGTTTATAATTCATCATTCATTATTCATAATTCATAATTCAGATCACTGACATAACTAATCAAAAAAATATATGGGAGAGATTAACACTATTCCCCCATTTTATTAATTATTTTTCAGTGGCAGGAGTCTCTTCATAATGATTATTCATCACTTCAGGATTCATGGTTTCATTATCCTTGTTAATTAATAAATCCAAGCGAGGTGGCATTTGCAAATTCAGTTGATTTAATGCCCATTTTGCGGTTT
>JBFRWQ010000275.1:0-12381 GCA_051439665.1 Microcystaceae cyanobacterium
GAAATTGGCAAAAGAGAGAGTATTAACTACTCTTCTTTATTTTAGCAAATATTTTCCTCTCAAGAATATTAATTTTGCGATCAGATAAAAATACAGCATAAGAGAGGGATAAATTATTACGTTGTTCTGGGAATTACTGTGTTAAAATTGAAAGACTGTTCATCCTAACCTAAAATAAAAAATGAAGACTTTCATCGAATTTTTATGGGACAATTTAGGTTCGTTTATTAATTATCCGTTCTTAAAAATTGGTAGTTCAGTTATCTCTCTTTACTCCATTTTTACCTTTATCATCCTTTTACTCCTAGTAGTTTTACTTTCCCGTGGTGTTAACTTTCTTTGTAAAAAATGGTTATTAACTCAACTAGGATTAGATCTAGGAAATCGGGAAGCTTTTTCAACTTTAATTACTTATTTAGTTATTGTATTAGGCGTTTTAATTGTCCTTCAATCTATTGGCATCGATTTTTCTGCCTTAGCAGTTATCGTAGGAGGATTAGGAATTGGTATTGGTTTTGGCTTACAAAATTTGACTAAAGATTTTATTAGTGGATTAATTTTATTATTTAATCGTGAGATCAAAGTTGATCATTTTATTCAATTTGGTCGCCGTCAAGATTTTTCAGAATTATTAGGAACAGTAATCAAAATCAATCCTCTTTCTACTATTGTTAGAACGAAAGATGGGGGATGTGTAGTCGTTCCCAATAGCTTTTTAGTTGAACGACCTATTTTAAACTGGAGTTATGAAGAAGAGCAACCCAATCGAGTTAAAATACCAATTTTTGTTAACAAGAATAGTGATTTAGTATTAGTAACAGAAGTTATTTTAAATGCTGCGTACAACGAGTCTTTAGTCATGTCTCAACCAACTTCAAAATTAATATTTAAAGAATTTAAAGAATATTATTGGCAATTTGAATTACAAGTTTGGATTAGTACATTTCGGGATGAAGATCTAGTTAAAACCCAGTTAAATCATGCGATTCAATATCATTTGCGTCAACACAGTATCGAATTAATTTATCCGTTTGAACAATTTTTACAAAAGATTGAAAGAACATCTTTTATGGAATCGTCATTAGAAACATCTCAACAAATAAAAGCAACTTTGTCTAATTTACCGTCTCAACCTATGAGCATTCGTTCTCTTTTGCCACAAATCAGATATTTTGATAACTTTACTGAATTAGAACTCCGTCGTTTAATTGAACTAGGTTATCGAGAGCGATTAAATAAGGGTGAGATTTTATTTAATGAAGGGGATGAGGGGGATGCTCTTTATATTTTACTAGAAGGATCGGTTGAAGTTTTTGTTCCTCAAATGAATAAACAGTTAGCTATTTTGAAAAGAGGTGCATTTTTCGGTGAACTTTCTTTACTATTAGGGATTCCTCGAACCGCTTCTGTCAAAGCTTTAGAAAATAGCATTTTATTTGCCATTCATAGCGTGAAAATCAAACAACTGATGCAAGACTATCCTGAATTAGCTGATGTGATTCTTCAATCTCTAGAAAGTCATCAAGAGGAATTAACCAAACGTCGGGAAGAATTAAAAGCGCTAGGATTAATTGATGAGACTGAAAATGATTATAATATCGTAGGCTGGATTCGGAAACGATTTAACGAATTATTTGATTAAAATGATGATAAGATAAAATACGGACAATTATGCAAAAAAGCTCAATTAATATGGATATTCGTGGGATAGACACAACCTATCTTAACTGGACAGGAGACACCCTAGCCTTGGGCATCTTTGAAGGCGCAACAGAAATTACAGGTGATTTACAAACCCTTGATCAAAAACTCGATACCATTCTCGCTGAATTGATCGAAGACACTGAATTTAAAGGAAAATCAGGGGATATTGCGTTTACTCGTTTAGGAAGTGACAGTCCCCTCCGTAAATTGATCTTAGTCGGGTTAGGGAAAACCGAGGACTATCAACTCAATACCCTAAGAGAAGCGACAGCAACGATCGCTCGCACAGCCAAAAAGAAAAAAGTTAAACAATTATCTATTAGCCTGCCCTTTACAGATTATGAACCTGCTAAAGTGGTACAAATCATCAGTGAAGCCCTCATCTTAACCCTACACATTGATAATCGCTTCAAATCCGATCCCAAAGATAAAGGAGCTAACCTAGAAACCGTTGAGCTTTTAGGAGTAGGATCTCAAGAAAGCGCTATTAGCCAAGCTGAGGAAATTTGCTCAGGTGTGATCTTAGCACGGGAATTAGTAGCTGCCCCAGCCAATGAAGTCACCCCGATTACCTTTGCTGAAACGGCTCAAACCCTCTCAGAGCAATATGGCTTATCCTTGGAAATTCTGGAAAAAGAAGAATGTGAGGCGCTAGGAATGGGCGCTTATCTTGGGGTAGCGATGGCTTCCGACTTACCGCCTAAGTTTGTTCATCTTACCTATACCCCCCAAGGCACAGCTAAGAAAAAAGTAGCCATTGTTGGTAAAAGCTTAACCTTTGACTCTGGTGGCTTGAATATCAAAGGATCAGGAAGTGGGATAGAAACGATGAAAATGGATATGGGAGGAGGTGCAGCCACCTTAGGCGCAGCAAAAGCGATCGCACAGCTTAAACCCGATGTTGAGGTTCATTTTATCTGTGCAGCCACCGAAAATATGATTAGCGGCCACGCCATGCACCCTGGTGATATTCTCAAAGCCTCTAATGGTAAAACCATTGAAGTAAACAACACAGACGCAGAAGGACGATTAACCCTAGCAGATGCCCTTGTTTTCGCTGAAAAGCTCGAAGTTGATGCTATTGTCGATCTAGCGACTTTAACAGGCGCTTGTGTTGTCGCTTTGGGCAATAATATTTCAGGGCTATGGACAACGGATGATGACTTAGGCAATGCTCTTAAAATTGCTTCAGAAGCAGCAGGGGAGAAATTCTGGCAGATGCCCCTCGAAACTAAGTATTTTGAAGGGTTAAAGTCTCCGATTGCTGATATGAAAAATACAGGTCCCCGTGCAGGAGGCTCAATTACAGCCGCTTTATTCCTCAAAGAATTTATCGAGAAAACCCCCTGGGCGCACTTAGATGTGGCAGGACCCGTGTGGGCAGATAAAGAAAATGGGATTAATAATGCAGGAGCGATCGGTTTTCCCGTCAGAACCCTTGTTAATTGGGTTTTAAATCAGTAAATAAGGTCAAGCGATCACTTGTCAAAACAGGGTTAGGATATGTTATAATAGTTATCGCTCTAATGCGGATGTGGCGGAATTGGTATACGCGCACGTTTGAGGGGCGTGTGGCTTCGGCCTTGCGAGTTCGAGTCTCGCCATCCGCATTTACCTTAAAACCTTACAATTTGATTTGACCGAATGGTGAGTTAGGACACTTTCATCCTTTGTATTTTCTGATGTCCTAATATAATGAAGAAAATAGTCAAAATCAAAAACAATGGAAATTTTAAAAACAAAAGGAATTGTCAAAGAAGGACAGATTTTGCTCAAAAATCCTGCTCATAATTTATCCAATGATACAGAAGTTGAGGTCATTCTTGTTATTCAAGGAGAAACAAAGAAAGAAGAATTTGAGCAAGCCAGACAAGAAATGCAGAAAGCTTTTCAAAAAGCAGGGATTAATACTCGTGAACAAGTTCTAGAATTAATTCAAGATGTAAAAAAAGAACTCTTTGCAGAACGTTATCAATAAATGAAGATATTTCTAGATACCAATGTCTATATCATAGGACAGCTTCTCCCATTATTACCTGAAGAAAAATTGCTGGAAAACTTAGGCTTTAATGGGTCAAATCCTTTAATAAATACTCAAAATTTGATTTCTCAAGAATTAATTAATCAAGTGCTAAGAGTGGGAAAACGAGTCAAAAATAAAGATTAGACAAGTCAATTAAGTGCATGGTTGTAGGATGGGCTTTGCCCATCAAAATATAGAATTCACCCATCAACTATGGCCTCATTTTCATTGTGCCAGTCTAGTAGTTGATTTTTTCAGCTAATTGGGTACATTAAGAATAAAGGTTTTTATAGGGCTAAAGCCCAACAACAGCAATTCCTATGGCCTCATTTTAATTGAGTCAGTCTCCTACCAAGAAGAAAAGGAAAGGAAGGCTTGATTAACTCAACCTTCCTTACACTTAAAAAATATTGATGTTGATTATTTGCGTTTACGGGTTAATGCACCAATAGAACCGACTGCTAATAAGCCTAAAATAGTGCTAGGTTCAGGGACAGACTCTGCAACAGGTGCATCATCAAATGTCCAAGTAGAGAAATATACAAAATTTCCCGCACCTGAAAAATTGCCAGTAAAAGTATAGTTTTGGTTTGCTTGTAGCAACAGGGGTTGACCCACAAAATCACTGCCAGTCTGAGGATTGCTCAAAGATGATACACCAGGACCCGTAATATCAAAGTCAATAGTACCTAGCTCGAAACCATCTGTATAGGAGTTCAGTTCTACATCTTGGTCAAAGGAGACATCAAAGAATGAAGGAGATGATCCCGATCCTAAACTTATTCCTGCACCAGAGAGATTATTAAAAGTCCCTCCTTCTGGGTTAGAAAAGGTCGCAGTTGCTGTCCCCGCAGTTTTCTGGAAGGAAGCTAGACCATTACCTGCTCCATCAGTAAAGTCTATAACAACGGTAGCTGCATTAGCGACAGAAGCGAAGGTAACAAGGGACGCACTCAGCACAGATGTCCCTAATATGGGAAAAAAAGGATTAATTTTGATCATTTAAGATTAAAAAAATAGTTAGAGCTTATTATTCTACCCCCCCCTCATTATTTGTCAAGAAATCGCTGTTATCTTAATAAAAATTTTATTATTTACAGAACATTTGACCGCATAATTTACCCTTTTGAACTGATGTGATGAAAGTTTGATATGATAGGAAAATGGAAAAGCGAACCCCCGTTCCTTTTTCCCTCCACCCCAATCACACACTGGTGGAAAGTGGGATAACGACCCGCTTTTTTTTATGGATAAAAACCATGACCCATCCACTAATCCCTCAAATTATTGAGATTGCCACCCCTATTGCTGAAGAATTAACCTTAGAGGTAGTAGAAGCCGTCTTTCAAACCAATAAACGTCCACCTACCCTCAGAGTCGATATTCGTAACCCCGCTCAAGATACCAGTCTCAACGACTGTGAACAGATGAGTCGTGCCCTCGAAGCAGCGCTCGATCACTTAGATATCATTCCAGGCGCTTATGTCCTAGAAGTATCCAGCCCTGGAATCACCCGTAAATTAAACAGCGATCGCGAATTTGTCGCCTTTAAAGGCTTTCCCGTAGTGGTGAAAACTTATGCCCCTTATCAAGATAAAAAAGAATGGCAGGGGAATTTACAAGGGAGAGATGAAGAAGCCATTTATTTACAGCAAAAAGGACGGGCGATCGCCTTACCCCGTCAACTGGTTGCATCCGTCCAATTAGCCCATTAATAACATCAGTTAAGGAGAACATTATGTCATTAGTTACATTACCTGGATTACACGATATGATTGCCGAAATTAGTAAACGGCATAATCTTCCCCTCTCATCGGTACAACAAGCGCTCAGAGAAGCGCTCTTAAAAGGATATGAAAGATATCGCCGTTCCCAGAATCTAGAAGAACGTACCCCCTTCCATGAAGAATATTTCGAGAACTTTGAAGTAGAATTAGACACCGAAGAAGAAGGATTTCGGGTTCTCTCCACCAAAAGAATTGTCGAAGAAGTTTCTAATAAAGATCACGAAATTTCCCTGTCTGAAGTTCAAACTGTAGCGGCTGAAGCCGAATTAGGGGATGAAGTGGTACTAGATGTCACCCCTAACCAAAAAGATTTTGGTCGTATGGCCGCCATTCAAACCAAACAAGTACTCTTACAAAAATTAAGAGATCAACAGCGTAAACTGATTCAAGAAGAATTTAGCGAACTAGAAGGGACGGTTTTAAACGGCAAAGTGATTCGTTTTGAGCGACAAAATGTCATTGCGACTGTTCAAAGTGCTTATGGACAGCCTGAAGTAGAGGCCGACTTACCGAAAAAAGAACAATTACCCAACGATAATTACCGTGCTAACGCCACCTTTAAGGTTTATCTCAAAAAAGTTAAAGAAGGCTCTCAGCGAGGTCCCCAACTACTAATTTCTAGGGCTGCTGCTGGTCTAGTTGTGGAATTATTCACCATTGAAGTTCCCGAAATAGAAGAAGAAATCGTGCGCATTGTAGCCGTTTCACGGGAAGCTAACCCACCCTCTCGTTATGTCGGTCCAAGAACCAAGATTGCCGTTGATACCATCGAGCGAGATGTGGACCCCGTTGGCGCTTGTATTGGGGCAAGAGGATCTCGAATTCAGGCAGTTGTCAACGAATTAAGAGGGGAAAAAATTGATGTTATTCGTTGGTCGCCCGATCCCGCCACTTATATCGCCAATGCGCTCAGTCCTGCTAGAGTAGATGAAGTTACCTTATTGAACGCAGAAGAACGCCACGCCCTTGTCTTAGTGGCCAATGACCAACTCAGTTTAGCGATCGGTAAAGAAGGACAAAATGTCCGCCTTGCAGCCCGTTTAACGGGTTGGAAAATTGATATTAAAGATATTGTCCTGTATAAAGCCGAACAGGAAAAAGCAGCCCAACAGACAGATAACAGCGAAGAAGATCTAGAAACCGAAATAGAGGAACAAGCTGACCTCAATTTTTAATTTAAGGGAAGAGGGGGAAAAGATGGAGGTATTCATTCTCCCCACACTCCCCATACTCCCCATACCCCCCACACTCCCCACACTCCCTAATGAAACCCAATTACCGTCGCTGTATTAGTTGTCATAAAGTTGCCATCAAACAAGCCTTTCGGCGAATTGTCAAAGTCTATCCCTCAAGGGAGGTACAATTAGATCAGGGAATGGGGCGATCAGCTTACCTATGTCCCCAACTCAGTTGCCTAGAAAAAGCGCAACACAAAAATCGGTTGGGGCGAGCCTTAAAACTGAGAACACCAGTTCCTGAGCATATTTACCAACAACTAAGGGAGGACTTAGAAAAAGAACTGTCTCCATAACCATGAGGACAGGCAAAAACCGTCAACACAAGCAGAATCTCGTTACCATAGAAAAGATGCTCATGTATCAACCCACCCAATCAAATCTTATCCTTGAACAACTATCAAATTTATCTTGACCTATTAGTTAGGGGGCTAGTGGATGAACAACTCGAAAGTTAGAATTTACGATTTGTCCAAAGAATTACACTTAGAAAACAAAGAAATTATTCAAATTTGTGAGTATTTGAACATTCCGGTAAAAAGTCACAGTAGTACCATTACAGAAGACGAGGCTGACCGAATTAAAGCCACGGCTGAAAAAGACAAAGATGGAAAATTGTGGGGAAAAAAAGCCGCAAAAATCAAAAAAAATGGAGGAAAACAAGAAATTTTAGTTGTTCACCATAAGCCAAATCTGAAACCCAATCGGGCGAAATCAACCCCAACGGCTCAAAAACCAACCCCTCCTAGGCCAGTAGAGTCCGTTCCTACGCCACCTACCCCTGTCCTCTCAAAACCAAGCCTTAGCCCTCCCCCGACTCCATCTCAACCTGAAGCCACTCCTCCCCCAGTCAGTGAAACACCTGAAACATCTGACTCCCCTGCCATCCCTGCTAATGATATTCAAACTGAACAGACCGAAATGCCCCAATTACTAAACCCTCCCTCCCGTTCCGATCAAAAAGAAAAAGTCAGTTCCATTCCCAGTCCAAGCGCTCTACCGAAACCCATTCCTAAGCCCACCCTGGCCAAAAAAGATAAGCTCAAATCGAAAAACAAAGAGAAAGAGAAGGATAGTAAAGAAGGCACTAATCTCACGCCAGTTGAGAAAAAAGGTAAAAAAGAATCAGGAAAACGGCCTGAGAAATCGAGCGAAGCGATTCCTAAAAAACCGAAGAAAGCAAAAGCCAGCGATGGGGAAATAGAATTAAAACGTCCCCAGTCGCCGAAAGCCGAGATTCCCACCTTAGCCCCCCCACCCAGTAAACCTGAACCTGCTCCTGATCTCGACGATGAAAATGAAGCAGAAGATACCATTGATACAGAATTACCACCTAGCCACAAAAAACCCAAGCAGAAACTGAAACGTCCCACCTTACCGACTACGGTAAAAGGAAAAGCGAAAGGCTCTAAATGGGAAGAAGAAGAAGAAGAAAAAGCATTAAAAGAAAAAAACAGTAAAACTGGTAAAAATAAGCGCCGTAAGCCTATTATCGAAGATGACGATGAACTAGAGACAGCGCTTAATGATCAAGTTCCCACCACCAACTTTAGTCTATCAACCGCTCGTCCCCCCAAACCCCAATCAGATAAACCCACCTCACCCCCCACCAGTAAGCCCAAAAAACCCCCCATCAAAGCTGGCCAAGCTCAAGCGCCCTCACGCTCTCGCAATGAACGTCGAGAACGCAAAGAACCCGTTCGTCCCGAAATTATCGAATTGCAGGGTAGCTTAACGGTACGAGAATTAGCTGATCTGATTCAAGTGTCAGAAACTGACATTATTAAACATCTCTTCTTTAAGGGTATTGCCATTAATATTACCCAAACCCTTGACCTCGATATTGCCAAGCAAGTGGCCGAGGAATTCGATATCTTAGTCGATACCCCAGAAGCAAAAGCGGCGGCAGCGAAAGACAAGGAAATGCTCGATGATGATGACTTAGATAACCTCCAACGTCGTCCACCCGTCGTCACCATTATGGGTCACGTGGATCATGGGAAAACAACCCTACTGGACTCGATTCGCAAAACAAAGGTTGCTCAAGGAGAAGCAGGGGGAATTACTCAACATATTGGGGCTTACCATGTAGATGTAGAACATAATAACGAACCCCAACAAATTGTCTTCCTTGATACCCCTGGTCACGAAGCCTTTACCGCCATGCGAGCAAGGGGGGCAAAAGTAACCGATATTGCCATCCTAGTAGTGGCAGCCGATGATGGGGTACAACCCCAAACCCGTGAAGCGATTAGCCACGCTCAAGCTGCAGAAGTTCCCCTCATTGTGGCAATTAATAAGGTAGATAAACCCGAAGCGAACCCCGATCGCATCAAACAAGAACTCTCGGAACTGGGCTTAGTGACAGAAGAATGGGGCGGAGACACAACAATGGTCCCTGTCAGCGCTTTAAAAGGGCAAAATCTCGATGAATTACTGGAAATGATCCTCTTAGTCTCCGACTTGGAAGAGATGTCAGCCAATCCAGATCGCCTCGCTAAAGGGACAGTCATTGAAGCCCATTTAGACAGAGCAAGGGGTCCAGTTGCCACCCTCTTAGTGCAGAACGGAACATTGCGAGTCGGGGATGTCATTGTGGCCGGTGCCGTGATGGGTAAAATCCGTGCCATGATCGATGACCGGGGCAATAAAGTAGAAGCTGCCAGTCCCTCTTTTGCGGTAGAGATTTTGGGCTTAGGCGAAGTTCCCTCCGCCGGTGATGAATTCGATGTATTGGATAGTGAAAAAGAAGCCAAAGCGATCGCCGATCAACGGTCAATGGAACAACGGGAAAACCGTTTACAAAAAGCCATGTCAGGGCGCAAGGTTAGCCTCAGTACCATCTCCGCTCAAGCCGAGGAAGGAGAACTTAAAGAACTCAATTTGATCATCAAAGCAGACGTACAGGGATCAGTTGAAGCGATTGTCGGCGCTTTAGAACAACTGCCCCAAGATGAAGTCCAAATCCGTATTTTATTGGCTTCACCAGGAGAAGTGACTGAAACAGATGTGGATCTAGCTGCTGCTAGTGGTGCTGTTGTGATTGGATTTAATACTACTCTCGCCAGTAATTCAAGGGCAGCCGCTGATCGTGAAGAAGTCGATATCCGTGAATACGACATTATCTACAAACTCCTAGATGATATTCAAGGGGCAATGGAAGGACTCTTAGATCCCGAAGAAGTCGAATCTGATCTAGGAACGGCGGAAGTGCGGGCTGTCTTCCCAGTAGGACGGGGTGCAGTAGCAGGTTGTTATATACAATCAGGTAAAGTGGTGCGTAACCGTCTGATGCGAATTCGTCGTAAAGGAAAAGTAATCTTTGAAGGAGGAATTGATTCTCTCAAACGGATGAAAGAAGATGCCAGAGAGGTTAATAGTGGCTATGAATGTGGTATTGGTTCTTCTAAATTTGCTGATTGGCAAGAAGGGGATATCATTGAAGCCTACGAAATGGTCATGCAGCGTCGTACCCTTGCCAATAAATAACCTTAGTTATTGAGAATAAGCTGTCAGTAGGGTGGGCTTTGCCCACCTTTTTTGTTTCTGAGGGTTTACTGAATAGCTCTAAAACCCTTATCTCTCAAGATTTTGAAGACGCTTCTGTTTATTGAGATTAGATTACGTAAAAGTTACAAATTAGGTGTTTTGAAAAAGTTATATAAATATAAATAAAAATGTTCCGTACAGAAAAACTAAGCATAATTACTCAACTATTGTTAATATCAAAAGATGGGATAATTAAAAGGAGGCAAATAAAATCTTACCCATGAAAATGCCATAAAATCAAGCAATAAAAATCCAAAATATAGACTATTTAGGGATAGTGGCTAGATTGATAGACGTAAATAAACATCGTAAAAATAATTAACACAAAGTTAGGGACAGATAGTCGATAAGAAGTGACAGGTGAACAAGTACAAAGCCTTAATTCTCAATGCCTTGGGAATGATATCTCGACCCTTATATTTATTTCCCCAATTTTTTGAATACAAAGCAGTATAAAAAACAACAGGAGAAGGAGTGAAAAGGGAATATCGCATAGTATTATCAATCAAGAAAATTATTAATATAATATATTAGTATAATTAACAAAGCGAACAGGATTAGAAAGTATGTTGAAAGGAGACAGTGATTTATATATTCAAGAAAATTGAAAAATAATCAAATTAATAAAATAGACAAATCAAGTGCCTTTAACCAGCAAAAAAGAAAAATAATTGATAAAAACAGTAGAGATATAAAATAATAAGCAATATTATAAATAAATAACAATAAAAAATAGTTAACAATTTAGCCCAAAAAACACAATAAATATAACATAAAATAAGTAATGTATTGCGCAGTAGAATAAAATACTTAGTCCTAGAAAGTGAAATTAAAAAATAAGTTACTCTGACAAAATAGAGAATAAAATTTAATAATAATTAGTTAAAAATAATCAACTTACAAGGGAGTTGTAAAAAGGATATGCTTTCCTCAAATATCCCCGATTTTTTGTGAATATTTTCTTTGTATAAAAATCTTAAATAATTGAAATGCTTCTCTTTCTGATGTCTCTTTTTTTATTATTTTAAAATCTAGGTAAACGAGATTTAATACATTCTTTCAAACAAGGAAAAACAAGACTTAAAAAACAACTTAGTAAATCAAATAACTGTACTCTCTTAAGATATATATTTAAGTTTTTTTAGATAATTAAAATTTTCAATCTTAATTGGTTACAACAAGCATTTGATTTCACAAATAAACTATTTTTCTTAGATTTATCGCTTATTTATTGTCACAAATATTATATCTAGTTCAAGATTAAATCTTTAAAGTTGGCTAATAAAAACATATTTTTTTAAAAATTTTTACAAATTAATGGTTTAATAACTATAATTTAAGGTCTATAATTGACAAAAAAGTACTCTTTATGATTTTTAAATCTACTTTCTCTGATAATTTTTTATTCAGACTTGATAAGATTAATTTAGAGTCAGATCAGTGACTGACGTGCGAAATGCAAGTTTTAACTGAAAATTTCCGAAACGACTCGTACAAACTGTGAAGAATATTGTGTAGGAAGTTTTTTCTCACTGGTGTGAAGATGCTGTTTTAAATTGATTTAATCTTGTAAGTAAGAAAAAGTGAGACAAGATTGCCTTTCGAAATTCTCCAAGAACTCATTTTTTTAACATTGAGGAAAGAATTATGACTCTCAATAACAATTATGGCTTATTGATTGATAATTTGATGCTTGATGCCAATGTATCTTCTTCCCCTTCCAGTAACGACAATTTTGCTGATAGTGTTGTCTTAGAAGGAGATGTAGTAAATACTACAGGAAGCAATGTTGATTACACAGAAGAAAGTGGTGAACCTTATCAAAGTGGTTCAATTAACTCAGCATGGTGGAATTGGACAGCCGATACCAATGGTATAGTAACAATTGACACCAATGGCAGTAATTTTGACACTTATCTCTCTGTTTTTACAGGAGATAGTCTAGGTAGCTTAACCACCATTGCTCAAAATGATGATTATTATGGACTGCAAAGTTTAGTCAGTTTTAATGTCACCGCAGGAACAACCTATCAGATCGCTGTGGATGGTTTTGGCTATAGCACGGGAGACATTGCTTTAAATC
>JBFRWQ010000276.1:0-5904 GCA_051439665.1 Microcystaceae cyanobacterium
ATTTAATAAAATATAAAATATAAATTTTGATCTTGATGATTATAAAAATTCTAGAAGCAAAATAAAGGTAATTTATCTAGTCAGAAAGAAAATAAAACTCAATAACTCTCATTTAATTTGTCATTTCTTCTGTTCTTTCCTTTTTCTTCCTTTTTTTTTGGCAAAATTTAGCCCATAATGCGATCAGAGCAAAAGCAATTTTTCAAAGATTCGTTAATTTGTCTTATTAGGAGAACTCAAACATGACCTTAACCCTCGCTGTTTATGGAAAAGGTGGTATTGGCAAATCAACCACAAGCTGCAATATTTCTACCGCTTTAGCAAAAAGAGGCAAAAAAGTCCTACAAATTGGCTGTGATCCCAAACATGATAGTACTTTTACCCTGACAGGATTTCTCATTCCCACCATCATTGATACATTACAAGAGAAAGACTTTCACTATGAAGATATTTGGCCAGAAGATGTTATCTATAAAGGATATGCAGGAGTTGACTGTGTAGAAGCAGGTGGCCCACCGGCAGGCGCTGGTTGCGGTGGTTATGTGGTAGGAGAAACAGTCAAATTACTGAAAGAATTAAATGCTTTCGTTGAATATGATGTAATTCTCTTTGACGTTCTTGGTGACGTAGTTTGTGGGGGGTTTGCTGCGCCTTTGAACTATGCAGACTATTGTTTAATTGTCACTGATAATGGTTTTGATGCGTTATTTGCTGCTAACCGTATTGCTGCATCAGTGCGAGAAAAAGCACGGACTCATCCATTAAGACTAGCAGGATTAATTGGTAATCGTACCTCAAAACGGGACTTAATCGATAAATATGTTTCTCATGTTCCCATGCCCGTGTTAGAGATTTTACCTCTCATTGAAGATATTCGGGTATCACGGGTTAAAGGAAAAACCCTATTTGAGATGTCAGAAAGCGATCGCACCTTAGATTATGTTTGCAATTACTATCTCAATATTGCCGATCAAATCTTAGCCTTACCTGAAGGAGTTGTTCCCAGTGAAGCACAAGATCGGGAATTATTTACCCTCTTATCAGACTTCTATCTTAACCCTGCTCAACCTCAAGTTTCTGCTGAAGAAGAACTTGATTTAATGATGGTTTAAATAGTGAATAGTTAATAGTTAATAGTGGTACAGGCATCTTGCCTGTCACCCTTCCCAAACTACCCCTAACAAGCTAGAAGCTTGTGCTACAGAATAACAAACCACCATAGGAGAACTCAACTTATGACCGCCATTCAAGAACCCAGCGCTTTACAATTCGACTGCGAAACAGGCAACTATCACACCTTTTGTCCCATCAGTTGCGTTGCTTGGTTATACCAAAAAATTGAAGATAGTTTCTTCTTAGTTATTGGCACAAAAACCTGTGGTTACTTCCTACAAAATGCAATGGGAGTGATGATTTTTGCTGAACCCCGTTACGCTATGGCTGAATTAGAAGAAGGGGATATTTCTGCCAAATTAAAAGACTACGAAGAATTAAAACGATTATGCTTACAAATTAAGCGAGATAGAAACCCCAGTGTTATTGTTTGGATTGGTACTTGTACCACCGAAATCATTAAAATGGACTTAGAAGGGTTAGCGCCCCAATTAGAAGCGGAAATCGGTATTCCTATTGTCACAGCACGGGCGAATGGTTTAGATTACGCCTTTACCCAAGGGGAAGATACGGTTTTAGCTGCAATGGTACATAAATGTCCTAAACCAACAGAAATTAAAGCAGAAGAAGAAAAAGAAGAACGAAATGCGATTCATAAACTCCTTAATTTTGGGCGTAAAAAAGAGGAAATAAAAGAAGAAGCTTCAGAATATGTCGATCATCCTCCCTTAGTTCTCTTTGGTTCAGTTCCCGACCCAGTTGTGACCAATTTAACCCTAGAATTGAAGAAACAGGGAATCCAAATTTCAGGCTGGCTTCCTGCTAAACGATATACTGAATTACCTGTTTTAGACGAAGGATATTTTGTATCTGGGGTAAATCCGTTTCTTTCTCGTACTGCAACCACTCTGATGCGTCGTCGCAAGTGTAAACTGATTGGCGCACCCTTTCCCATTGGTCCCGATGGAACACGAGCCTGGATAGAGAAAATTTGTTCTGTATTTGGTATTCAACCCCAAGGACTGGAAGAACGGGAGGCGCAAATTTGGCAAAGTTTAGAGGATTATATCCAATTGTTGCGAGGAAAGTCTGTTTTCTTCATGGGAGACAACCTACTGGAAATTTCCTTAGCTCGTTTTCTGATTCGTTGCGGGATGACTTGTCCTGAAATTGGCATTCCTTATATGGATAAACGGTATCAAAAAGCAGAGTTAGATTTTCTTGAGAAGACTTGTAATGAAATGGGTGTTCCTTTACCCAAGATTATCGAAAAACCTGATAATTACAATCAAATTCAGCGCATCAATGACTTACAGCCTGATTTGGTTATTACTGGAATGGCACACGCTAACCCCTTAGAAGCACGGGGAATCAACACAAAATGGTCTGTTGAATTTACCTTTGCTCAAATTCATGGCTTTACCAATGCACGGGATATTCTAGAGTTGGCGACTCGTCCGATGCGTCGGAATGATAACCTCAAAGACTTAGGATGGGAGAAATTAGTGAGAGAGGAGGCGAATGTTTAAATTAACAGTAGTGGACTGACAAAGCTAATTGGGTGCATTAGAATTGGGTTGTGTTGGGTTTCGTGCATCAACCCAACCTACATCTATTGCCTCATTTTAGGTGAAACAATCCAGTAGGATGGGCTTTGCCCATCAAATCATAGAATTAACACACAATTTATTCCCTCATTTTAATTGTGTCAGTCTAGTAGGATAGGTTTTGCATTTTACTTTGCGTTGGTATTGTTTAGGATTTGAGTAAGGACTTTAGAGATGGTGTGGGCGCAAGCC
Organism: Microcystaceae cyanobacterium; assembly: GCA_051439665.1. Lineage (GTDB taxonomy): Bacteria > Cyanobacteriota > Cyanobacteriia > Cyanobacteriales > Microcystaceae > JBGTGT01. The sequence continues at coordinate 2,913 of JBFRWQ010000276.1, forward strand.
TTGCGCCCCTACAATATTAGATTAGAGGAACTTTAAAACATCCTTAACATCTTAATCTTCAGTCAATTTATTCTTTAATCATTCAATAAATGAGCAAAATTATTTCTACAATCTTACTGACAACTTTAATCGCTACTCCTGCTTTAGCACAAAACAGTTTAGGCCGTCGTCCTGAAAGTGTTAACCGATCGTCTATTAATGCTAATTTTCTGATTAGTGAGGGTTATGATGCTAAAGTGCCAGGGACTAACTATCATGCTACGGGGAATATCCCTTGTTCGATGGGAAATGGACAAACAACGAGAAATTGTCCCTTTGGTGTTACTCGTGAGGGTAATGGTACAGCAAATGTAACGGTTACAAAACCTGATGGCCGCAAACGGATTATTTTCTTTGAAAGTGGTAATGCAATTGGGGCTGATGTTAGTCAAGCTGACTGGGGTGAGTTTAGCGCTTCTAAAGATTCAGATCTTTTTATTATTCGTATTGGGAAGGAACGATATGAAATTCCTGATGCTGTGATCTTTGGAGGTTAATTGTTAAGATTGTTAAGGTGGGCAAAGCCCACCCTACTGTTAATTAAGCTTCATCTAAAGCAGCAATACCAGGAAGAACCTTCCCTTCTAGTAACTCTAAACTTGCGCCACCTCCTGTAGAAATATGGCTCATTTTCTCAGCCACACCTACTTTTTCAACCGCAGCAACGGAGTCACCTCCACCAATAATGGTCATTGTTCCTGTATCGGTTATACCTGCTAACGTATTAGCGATCGCTTCTGTGCCTGCTGCAAATTTATCAAATTCAAAGACACCCATTGGTCCGTTCCAAATAACCCCTTTACACTCATTTAAAGCAGCTTGGAACACCTTAACAGAATCAGGTCCAATATCTAACCCCATCCAACCATCAGGAATGGTTTCTATACTAACGGTTTCAGCATTGGCATCAGGTGCAAAATTATCTGCTACTACAACATCAGTTGGTAACAAGAAATCAACTCCTTTTTCCTTAGCTTTCGCTTCAAGGGTTTTCGCCAGTTCTAATTTATCTTCTTCAACAAGGGATTTACCCACACTTAAGCCACGGGCTTTGTAGAAGGTGAAAATCATCCCTCCTCCAATTAACAGCTTGTCACATTTATCTAAGAGGGTTTCAATGACCCCAATCTTACTAGATACCTTAGATCCCCCAATAATCGCTGCAAAGGGTCGCTGAGGATTATCTACTGCGTTTTGTAAATATTGCAATTCCTTCTCAATCAAATAACCCGCAACACAGGGGCTGAGGTAATGGGTAACACCTTCTGTGGAAGCATGGGCTCGGTGTGCTGTTCCAAAAGCATCATTGACATATAAATCAGCATTAGAAGCTAAGGCTTTCGCAAATTCACCGTCATTTCCTTCCTCTTCCTTGTGGAAACGGAGATTTTCCAGTAAGGCAACTTGGCCGTCTTCTAAAGCAGCGATCGCCTTGGTAACTGAATCTCCAACGCAATCATCACACATGACAACCTCTTTACCCAATAACTCAGATAAGCGCTTAGAAACTGGGGTTAAGCGCATTGAGTCAACCACTTTACCTTTGGGACGACCCATGTGGCTACAAAGAATTACTTTAGCCCCTTTATCCATTAAATCTTTAATAGTGGGTAAAGCAGCCCGAATTCGAGTGTCATCGGTGATTTTACCTGAATCATCTAAGGGTACGTTAAAGTCAACCCGAACTAAGACCTTTTTTCCTTTAATATCTGCTTCTGATAAGTTAGCGATCGTTTTCTTAGACACAGTGCGTTCCTCCTAAATTGCTGAGTGATCTCAAAATAAAGATTAAATCAGTCTGAGATTCCTGACAAGAATGAACCGTTCTCAGCCAAAATAGAATTAGACAGATTAGGTCAATCAGAAAAAAGCCTCAGTGCTGATTGTACAGGAGTCTGTGTCTAGGAGATCCCCCAAATTATGTTTAAAACCATTTTATTCCCCGTTGATCGTTCCCGTGAGTCTCAAGAATCTGCTGAGACGGTGAAAGATCTAGTAAAAACCTTTGATAGCCGTTTAGTGGTCTTATCCGTGGTCGAACAAACGGCAACGGGTGATGTTCCCTCAGAAAAGACGGTTATGAGTTCCCCAGAGGCCGTCGCCCAGTTATTGGACAAGGCCAAGTCCTATTTCGCCCAACAGGGTATCACTGTTGAGACCATAGAACGGGAAGGTATGCCTTCTTTTACAATATGCGATGTGGCTGATGAAATGGAGGCTGATTTAATCGTGATGGGCTGTCGTGGTTTGGGATTAACGGAAGAGGGAGCGATTGAAAGTGTTACCAATCGTGTGATTAATTTAGCCCCTTGTGCTGTGTTAATTATTCCCTAAGTGTTATTTAAGGTTGACTATCAAAAAAGCGTTGATAACCAATGTGTAAAAGCTTTAACCGTCTCTGAATTATGTTTCAAATAATGATTTGTTATTGCTTGTCCCATTGGCCTACCTGGTTTTTCCTGCCATGCTAACCAAGTATAAATTAACGCTTTTTGATGGCGAATAAATAATTTAATTGGGGAATTATATATTTATCTTCACCCTCACTTAATTGTTGATCTTGCTCTTCTATGATGGCTCTCCCGATCTTGTGGTGAAGAGTGTATTAAAATATACAAAAAACCGGCGATGGGTTACGGCACAAATTAAAAGTTATAAGGTTTTCCTATAAACTGTCCCTGTGCCTAACCCATCCTACGATATATAAGTTTTGCTGATCAACATAGGTTCAGGAGAGCCATTTTTTCCTATAACTCTATCGTGAATCAAAGATACAGTTCCCGTGTAATGGGTTAAGACACAAATAAAAAGTGATCAGGTTTTCCTCCAAATCATTTCTGTGTCTAACCCATCCGACTCATTTCAAGCCACAACCTTAATTACTATCCGATTTCGGCTTATAAGTAGATTTAACCTGCAATTCTTTTAACTGCTGATTATCCACCGTAGAAGG
>JBFRWQ010000277.1:0-7652 GCA_051439665.1 Microcystaceae cyanobacterium
AGGTATATTATGAATAGCGTTATCAAAAATATCGGCAATTTCTGAGAATTGACCATTGTAATGAGTGAGCATAAAAAGCTAAGAGTCTTGTGCAATAGAATTAGCGCTTATTAAGAAAAAACCGTCCCTGTCCATGTTCCATGAAACCCTTGGGGAAGATGATGAGTTAAATAACATTTAGCAAGGGGAGATGTCAGATCTTGAGCATCTAAAATTACTAAGTAATTGCGATGAAGTGAGGCATCATAAACTACCGATAGTAGATAGCCATGATCTTCTTCTAATGCGCCTTCTTTTGGGACAAAAACCGCTTCACCAGCAAAAGCTCTTTCCCCTGGATTCCATTGTTGATAATTACCCGTCAATTGGTCATATTTAATTAAAGATTGTATGGGTGCATGATTGGTTTTCTCTTGACTCGTACTTAAATATAAATAACGGTTTTCTTGTCCCACCCATGCAGGATGTACTGAGGGAAAATCACAGCTTCGTTCCAATAAAGGATGATGGATAATTTGCTGAGATGATAAATCAATCGTTAACTGCCATAACTGTCCAAATATAGGATCATCAAAGGTTATTTTATCCAGTTCCATTTGATCGCTTTTGCGTTGCGGAAAGACATCAGAGTGGATAGTCGTTAAATAAATTTTATTTTCTTTTTCCCAAGCATTCCCGTGATGAAAGCCAAAAAAAGCATCCGTTTCTAACTTAGTTATTGTTTGACTATGACGAGAAATAATCAAGATTTGGGTCTTGCCTTGATTGTCAAATGTGAAACACTGCTCTAAGCTCTTAAATCCTAGCATCCAAGACCAGGGATTTATTTTAAAAGGATGCTTAATAAAAATATAGTAATTAGGTGTAACCAGAAAATCATGGAGAATCGAAAATCCTTCAAGGGGATAGGATGAAGACTGAATAACATCTCCTTGTTGATTTAATTCCCAGATTGTTAAGGTTTGAGGACTGATTCCTGAGACTCCGAAATTAATAAATATTTCGTCAATAAGTCTGGGATGAGCAGAAAAGGTATTTTTGTCTAAAATGCCTCCTAAATCATCAAGACCTATGGTATCTAATGTTTGAGGATTTAATTGATGGGGATGACCACCTTCCCACATTGCCCACAATTTATTTGCCCAATAAATAACATTGGTATTGGCTGCATTTTTAAAATTGGTATTCAAAAAATTAGCGAACCATCCCCCTGATTTTTGTGTCCCAAACCCTCGGTAAAGTATTTTTTGTGCTTGTTGTTCTTTGACATACCCTTCAGTCTGTACATAGCGATTTTTAAAATGTACCTTTCCTGATTCCAAAGTAAACGCACAAATCATACCATCTGCATCAAAAATATGACCAATCGGTTGATCACCAACCTCGAATAATCCTGGTCCATTACGAAATAGGGTTCCTGTTAAATCAACGGGAATCTGTCCTTCGATATTTTCAACTGTATAACTGTATTCTGTGGTTTGGGAAGTGTAACCTTTTGCCCAGTCACGGGCTAATTGAGACGGGGATACTGTAGCAACCATTGGGGATTTAGGCAGAAAAAACTTTGCTTATCTTAACTTAAAATCAATTGTCATTCAAATCAAAATTCTTGACATAAGGAGAAATAATGTATCAAAGAACACAGTATGGGTGATATGATAGGTTAAGGATAACGGAAACAAACCCCCTCATTCCTTCCGTCATGGAAACCACCTTGTCAAATTAGTCACAGATTTACGCCCGACAAAACTTGATAAACTATCTATGGTGTTGTTATGGGTAAAGCCCAGCCAACAAACTGTCTGCCAAAATGACTTTTGATTTTACCCCAAAAAGTTCAATTCCCGATTATACCCAAGTCCATCTAGCCAGTGAAGAAGGACAACTACAGCTAATTTTGCCCACCAATATTGACTTTGAGGATGAAGGAGAATGGCAACAATTTCATCAGGATCTAAAAACCACCTTGCATCAAAGTGAATTAACTTGGGAAACGGGACAATCTATTCATTTAATCAGTCAAGATCGCCTGTTAGATGGTCGTCAATTACAGAATTTAGCAGAAATCCTCGAAGAAGCTCAGTTAAACCTCCAATGGGTTCATACCAGTCGGCGACAAACAGCAGTGGCCGCAGTCACCGCAGGATATAGCGTTCAACAACAAACCGCTCTCCCCATTTTCCCAGAAAAGGAGTCTCTCAGCGCTCCTCTACTAGCCAATCCTTTGTATATCAAGTCAACTGTGCGCTCAGGGACTAAAATTGACCATCCTGGTACGGTGATTGTGGCAGGAGATGTCAATCCAGGGGGGGATGTGATCGCTCATGGAGATATTATAATCTGGGGGACTTTAAGAGGAGTGGCTCATGCAGGAGCGCAGGGGAACGGTCAATGCTGTATCATGGCATTACGCATGGAACCGACTCAGTTGCGGATTGCTGATCGTGTGGCCCGTGCCCCCGCCGTTAATCCTGATCAATGGGAACCTGAAATGGCCTATTTATCGTCTGATGGAATTCGTCTGACATCTGCTCATAATTTTTGGAAAACTCATGCGTTTGATTCCCAAACACAAGAGTGGCGAGATAAGGGTTAGGTGGGGGTTGGCTGAATCTCTGGCTCCGAAAGATATTATTATTGTTTAGTTATTTGAATTGTTAAATCATCATGGGTCATGTCATTGTAGTTACCTCCGGCAAAGGAGGGGTGGGAAAAACCACTGTAACAGCAAATTTAGGATCGGCTCTTGCCCATCAAAACTTTAAAGTGGCTTTAATCGATGCGGATTTTGGTCTGAGAAATCTTGATCTATTATTAGGCTTAGAACAAAGAGTCGTTTATACAGCGATCGATGTGGTATCAGGGGAATGTGATATTGATAAAGCGCTGGTCAAAGATAAGCGCCAACCCAATTTAGTGCTGTTACCAGCCGCCCAAAATCGCAGTAAAGAGGCGATTAATCCGGAACAAATGAACGAAATAGTTAGCCAGTTAGTCAATCGCTATGATTATATTTTAATTGATTGTCCTGCGGGCATTGAAATGGGATTCCGCAATGCGATCGCCCCAGCAAAAGAGGCGATTATTGTGACGACACCAGAGATGGCGGCGGTACGGGATGCGGATCGGGTGGTTGGCCTCCTAGAAACCTCTAATGTGGAGAAAATTCGCCTGATTGTTAATCGCTTACGTCCCGAAATGGTTCAACTGAAGCAAATGATCTCTGTGGAAGATATTCAGGATTTATTGGTTGTTCCCTTATTAGGGATTGTTCCCGACGATGAACGGATTATTATTTCCACTAACCGAGGCGAACCTCTGGTTTTAGAAGAAAAGCCTTCCTTACCAGCCATGTCTTTTACTAATATTGCTCTGCGTTTACAAGGGGAAGATGTTCCCTATTTAGATTTGATGGCCAGCCATGACAATATTTTGACCCGTTTGCGTCGCCGCTTTTTTGGAAAGTGAACTACCCACGCCCAATCGAAGATTATGGCGTTGGCTTCCTACCCAATCGACAGCTTTCTGCTCCCTTGACCAGCAAGTCTTACATCAAGGCTATAGGCTTTGCCCCTCGTCCCGAAGGTCAGAGTACACGGTTAATCAAATTTCCCCATGTATATAGCTTGGTTGTCGCTATTTACTTGCCGTGTCAAGCCCCTTAATCCTATCACAAACCCTATCCGCAATTCATCCGACGCTGATTGTTTATGCTCCCTTAAACTCCGCAGACAATACAGCTTCGGGCTTCTTGCGGCGGACAGCTAAAAAAACCTAAATTCACTATAATTGAGCTTCTGGCTCTATCAACATGATTAATGATTTATTAGATCAAATGTTCTGGCGAACCCCATCCAAAAGCGGTACAGACGCAAAAAATCGGTTAAAAGTGGTGATCGCCCATGATCGCGCTGGCCTAAATCCCGAACTGATTAACAAAATGCGAGAGGAAATCCTAGAAGTAGTGAATCGATATGTAGATATTGATGCTCAAGAAATGGAATTTTCCTTAGAAAGCGATCAACGAATGACCGCTTTAATTGCCAATTTACCGATTCGTGGTTTTAAGAAGCAGCCAAAAACTTAAGATATTTTTCGCTTAATTCTTTAACTGCCGCATCATACAACTGTTTGCCCTGTTCAGGGGTTGCAAGGGCAGGATTTGACCCCATTCTGCCATCAGGATAGTGCTGGCGGAAATCTTCTGCACCGTAGATAGGGAAGCCAGATCCCACTTCTTGGGAAAGGGGGGCTTTTTTAATGGCTTCGGGATAGAGAAATTGGGTGACAGCCACTTCAGAAGGGGTAGCATGAGATCCTTCTTGATCGCCATAGAATTCTTTGGCCATTTTATAAACTGAACCACACATAAACCAGTTACCCACGGTACACCGTACTTGGGACGCATTGGGAAAGTTTAATAAGGATAGCTGATAGTAGGTTTCCGAAAAGGCTGCTTTCAGGGTGGCAATATTACCGCCATGACCATTGATAAAATAGAAGCGATTAAAGCCCGCTTTAGCTAAACAGGTGATATAGTCAATTACTACTTGGATGAGGGTACTGGGGCGTAAACTAATGGTACCAGGGAAGGCGGTATGATGTAAGGCCATGCCCACATTAATAGTTGGGGCGATTAGCGCTTTGGTTTCTTCACCGACTCCTTTAGCGATCGCTTCTGCAGAGATCGCATCTGTCCCAATTAAGCCCATCGGACTATGTTGTTCGGTAGAGCCAATGGGTAGAATGATTCCTTGGGAGGTTTGTAAATATTGTTCGATTTCTGGCCAACTGCTGAGATGGAGTTGCATAATTAATAAGGGTTTTTGAGTTAAAGATGGGTTAACAGCGATCGCTTAGATTCAAATCTATTATAATGTAGCAGAGATGATATAGGTGAATGATCCTTTTTCTACTGCCTTATCATGCCAGAGAATTGAGTACAAATAATACCAAATCCAAGGTTAGTACCCCCTTTAATCATAAGGAGGAAAACAATTAAGATGGTGACACAGTGGAATATACGAATGTGGAATGCACGAATTCCTCAACAAAACGGACTGGAAAGATACTATTCTTGTCTAGAATTTAGACAGAATGAAGCTCGATATATCTGGAGAACAGATGCTTCATTAAAACGATTCTGTGTTAGTCAGTTCTTGAATCGGCCAGGACTTTCTCTAGATCAAGATAAACTCACATATTTATTACAAAATGATTCTGAGTATTCTAAGCCATGTATTCAAGCTTATTTAGAAGAAATTGTTTATTTAGTCTCAAAACAAAGATTTAAACTATTTCACTTTCGCCAAAGCCCAGAAGAAACCTGGAACTTCTATCTTCAAATCGCCCAAGATATTTCTCGGAACAAGATAGAAAAATGGCTGGATTTATCTTCAAAAAAAGATGATAAAAAGTTGTTTTACTACTTGTTAAGACAGCTTACTTCAGCCATAAGAACCGAATTTTATCAATTGACAGGATACGGAAAATATTGTGAATGGTACGCTTTAAAAAGGATTAGTAAAGAGAAACTGAGTCAAAAATTATCACAATTGGGCATCACTGATTCTCAGCAAATTCAGAAACACTGGGACGCTAAGGAACTTCTTTACACAGTTTATAGTAACTTAGTTAGGGGTCAGCGATGGGTAGAGCCAACAGTAACTGACTATCAAAATGCTGTTAATTATGGGAGAAAACAAAGTTTTTTTATTTCAGAATATGAATTAAAAAGATTAATTAATATTTGTGTAAAAGCAATTTATCCACCAGAGACTTTACAAGAAGCACTCGATTATCAAAAATATCCTCCCAGTCAGTCTTCCTTAAATTCATCAGAGAATGAAGAACAGAAAATACTTAATCAAAAGGTTAGAGAAAGCTTTGATAAACTTGACAGTCAACAGCAATATTTATTATTATATTGGTATGGTGTCAAACTAAATCAAAACGAAATTGCCCAAATTGTCAATTATTCACAAGCGACAATGAGCCGAAGACTTAGGGGAGTAAAACGAATCCTTTTAGAAAATCTTATCGCAACGATTGAGAGAGATTTTAATCAAAGGATGAGTGAAGATAAGATCATTTTACTAGAAAAATATCTAAGTAAAAATCGGCTCTTATCTCTGACTTCTCAATGGTTTAAGGAAAGGATTATGCCTACCTTATCTAGGGCTAACCCAGAAACAGCGATCATAGAGTGGTTAACTCAAAAATTCTCTAGTTCACCTACTCCTAAAACTCAAGAGAAGATCTTTTCTTTCGCTCAAAAAATCACACAACAGTGTATTACTTAGAGGACAAATTATGATGACTACGAATTTAGACAAAATCTTTAACTATCTTGAGCGAAGCTTATCCCCTGTTGCTCAAGAAGAGCAAATTTTGACGATTTCTCTGTCACCAGAAGAGCAAGAAAATGCTTGGAATAGCAGTGATCACCCTTATTCTAATTCAGTATCTAGATGGAATGCTTACTTAAATAAACTAAGCTTAAATACAGTAAAAAAAATCTTTCGAGACGATGATGAACTAGGAAGACAAGAAATCAGAGAATATCCTCAAGATCAACAAGTTAGTTTTTGGGATATTTTAAATGGTTCTTATTTAACCGTTGGTTCATTGAGATTTTTAATCATTCCTTCAGACACCGATCAGATCAATGATTTAGAAATTGCTCAAGAATGGATAGATATTCCTTCGTTAGTTCCTCATTACTATGGATTTGTTAACTTGGATTTAGAGGAAAATCTGTTTTATCTTTTAGGATTTTTAACTCATAAAATGCTGAATCAAAATGCAACGTTACAACCGAATAAAAGACTTTACTATCTCTCTCAACCCCATTTACTCAGTCTAGATAGTCTGGTAATTTCTCAAAAGCGCTTGTCAAGCAATCCCATCTCTCAAAATACGACCACTCATTTACAATTATCCTCAAAAATGGCTAAATCCCTGATTCAACAATTATCCCAGACTGCTCATTATTCCCCAAAACTGGATACGTCTTTTCGGACTTGGGCGGCCTTAATTGAAAACTATCAGTGGCGAGAGAAACTTTATCAAGAACGATTAAAAGAGGCGCAGTCAACGGTTCTAAAAATTGAACATTGGTTGCAACGAAATTTCACGTTAAGCATTCAATTGGGATGGAAACCAGAACCAGAATTAGTCCCTATTATGATTCGTTCCCCAAAAAGTCAACTGGAAAAACAGTTAGCTAATGCCTCTAGTGAACAGGAAGTATTAGAAAGTGTCAAAGCGTTAAGTAAGATAGATATAGGCAATTCTTTAATGATAGATTCGTTGATTAATCTGATTCAGCAAACCAATAATGAAGCGAATCGCTGGTATGCTTCCTTAATTTTAGGCCGTGTTGCACCCGACCATTCTTATGGTGCGGTTAGCTGTTATAAACTCTTTGATTTTTCCCCTTATCAACTCAAGCTAAGAGTAGCGGTTCGCTGTCCCTGTGAAACGGAACTATTACCGCCTTCTACCATTCTTATCTTCATACAACCTGAAGTCATAGATGAGCAAGAAATCTCTGTTTTTGAAGAGTTACAACTAAAGATTATTGAGCCAAATCAACCATCAGTTATCGACTTAAATTGGACAGCTTTACCCATACAATTAGATGCTCAAGT
>JBFRWQ010000278.1:0-15173 GCA_051439665.1 Microcystaceae cyanobacterium
TTAATTGAGTTAGAGAGTTTAGAAAAAGCCATTCGACCAGATACCATTCTGATCTCTGTCATGGCAGCTAATAATGAAATTGGAGTGTTGCAACCCATCGCAGAAATTGGGAAATTGTGTCATCAAAAGGATATCTTATTTCATAGTGATGCAGCGCAAGCGATCGCTAAAATCCCTTTAGATGTTAAAACAATGAACATAGATTTAATGTCCTTCACTGCCCACAAAGTCTATGGTCCGAAAGGAATTGGTGCATTATATGTTCGTCGTCGTTCTCCCAGGGTCAATTTAGCTTCTCAAATTCAAGGAGGGGGACAAGAAAGAGGATTTCGGTCAGGAACCCTATATCCACCACAAATTGTCGGTTTTGCTAAAGCGCTTGAATTAGGGTTAGAGGAAATGGATGGGGAAAAAGAGCGCTTACAGAGGTTAAGAGAGACCCTATGGCAAAAATTAAGCCAATTACCAAATATCCATCTGAATGGTCATCCGACACAACGGTTAGCAGGTAATCTTAATGTCAGTTTTGAAGGGATAGATGGGGCTGCTTTACTCTTAGGGTTACAGTCAATCGTCGCCTTATCTTCAGGGTCTGCTTGTTCTTCGACTACAACTAAACCTTCTCATGTTCTAACCGCCTTGGGACACTCAGATTCTCTAGCTTATGCGTCCTTACGCTTTGGCATTGGTCGCTTTAACACCTTAGATGACATTGAACAAGTAGCAGAACAAGTGAGCGCTACTGTAACAGCCTTACGCAAAGCAGTTAAAAGTTAACAGGAGGCAGGAGATAGGAGGCAGAAGATAGGAGGCACAAAATAAATATATTAAAGGTGGTTTAATAGGCGGATTTAATATCACCTTTTCCCACACTCCCCCCTCTCCCCACACTTCCCACACTCCCCACATTCCCCTACTTGTCAGAAAATCCCTATTTAAGTTATAGTCAGGTTAAATTTGATTAAAATATTATCCATCGTTCCCATATTAGAACAGTCTTTGAGCTAAGATATTCTCAAAGTAACGAGTGAATCTTGGGACTGAATCACTGTAATATTATCAATCTTTTGAAGTACTGCTTTAATGACCCATAATTTTGATTGATAACCAAAGTTAACGATATGCAAAAAAGACACAAATTCAGAATATATCCAACCAATGAGCAAAAAATAGCCCTAGCGAAAGCATTTGGCTGTTGCCGTTGGTATTGGAACTATTCACTGAAGTTGTGTCAAGAAACCTATCAGAAAACGGGAAAAGGGCTAACAAGAGGATATATCCAAGGACTATTGCCCCAACTTAAAAAGGAATATCCTTGGCTCTCAGATGCCTATTCTCAATGTTTACAGGCAGTCGCTTTAAACTTATCAACGGCCTATAAGAGCTTTTTTGACCAGCGAGCCAGATTCCCTCGGTTTAAATCTAAACATGGTCGTCAATCCATTACCTATCCTCAAGGGAAAGGGTTTGAAGGTGATTATCTCAAACTAGATCAAAAGATCGGCCAAGTTTATTGTATCCGTCATCGTGAGATCGAGGGAACAATCAAGAGTATCACTATTCTCAAAAATCCAGATGGGAAATATTATGCTTCTGTATTGGTTGATGATGGAAAAGATGCCCCCAGTCAATCAACAGAGGGTAAAGCCATTGGCATTGATTTAGGATTAACTCATTTTGCCATTACATCAGATGGGAGCAAGTATGATAATCCCAAATATTTAGCGAAACATCAGCGCAATCTAAAGCGGAAACAGAAAAAACTTGCTCGGAAACTCAAAGGAAGTAAGCGCCGTCAAAAAGCGCAACGGCTAGTAGCTAATGTTCAGTCAAAAATAGCCCGATGTCGTGAAGATTTTCTGCACAAACTGTCCCGTAAGACAGTTAACGAAAACCAAGTTATTGCTGTAGAAAATCTTAATGTTAAAAGAAGGGTGCAAAATCCGAATTTAGCTAAAGCAATTAGTGATGGTGGATGGGAAATGTTTTGTACAATGCTCAAGTATAAAGCGGAACAGAAAGGAAAAACCTACATTGAAGTTGATCGATTTTTCCTTAGTTCTGAAACCTGCCATGTTTGTCTTAATATAGGATCACCTGATGGAAGAACATGGACTTGTGACTATTGCCACACAACCCATGACCGAGAAATCAATGCCGCTAAAAACATCAGAAATGAAGCCTTACGGATATTAGAGTTAGGGACTAGCTCTACTGCTAATGGAGGGAATGGAAGTCGTCTAGGGGGTAAGATTTCTTGCCTTTTAGACGCAATTCCTGATGAAGTTAGAAGCTCCAACTATACTGCTTGCAGTTAGCTGGAGTAGTTCACTCAGAGTTAAATATATCATGACAGTCATCTCACACAAAAAATCATAAGTAGTGACTAAAACAAGATGGAACATCTACTATCGTCCTGAAAACGGGAAAAATAAACTATTAAGTTAGTTTTTCCTAGCCAAAATCAGGATTAGATGATCACAAGTGTTTCTAGCAGAAATGCTGACCAACAGATAAATGACTCTGAATCTAACCGTCTTAGTTTAATGCTTTACCTTTTATTTTACTTTTTCCAAGTATTAAACTTTGATTGAACAAGTCCATTGAGTAGCAAATAATAGCTTAACACTACCAAAGAATATTGTGAATAGAAATCAAATCTTAATGATTACCTATCCATCCTTATTCTGTTAGCGGTGTTATCAGTCTTTACAAAGTTTGAGGAAATTGAATGCCCAAGCAAATAATTATTGCAGAACAACATCAAATAGCTGCGGTTTTCTGGGATGATCAAATTCAAGAATTAGTGGTCGCCACAGGAAACCAACAAGTCGGAGACATTTATTTAGGCATTGTCGAAAATGTAATTCCTGGTATCGACGCAGCTTTTGTCAATATAGGAGATGCAGAACGTAATGGATTTATCCATGTCACAGACCTTGGCCCCTTACGATTAAAACGTTCAGCCGGGGCAATTACTGAATTGCTGACTCCTCAGCAGAAAGTCTTGGTTCAAGTGATGAAAGAACCAACAGGTAACAAAGGACCACGCCTAACAGGAAATATCTCCTTACCTGGACGCTACCTTGTCCTGATGCCCCACGGAAGAGGCGTTAATTTGTCCCGACGCATTCGTAACGAAGATGAGCGGAGTCGGCTAAGAGCATTAGCTATTCTGGTTAAACCTGCAGGAATGGGTTTATTAGTCCGCACAGAAGCAGAAGGTAAATCTGAAGAAGCGATTATCGAAGATTTAGAATTTTTACAAAAGCAATGGGAATCGATTCAGCAACAGGCTAACGCAACCCGTCCTCCTGCCTTACTCAATCGGGATGATGATTTTATTCAACGGGTATTACGGGATATGTATAGCGCTGATGTTAATCGGATTGTGGTGGATTTTCCCAATGCCGTCAAACGAGTAAAACAGCATCTGATAGGGTGGGGAGATGGAAAAGCACCTGCTGGGGTTTTAATTGACCATCACCGTGAACATCAACAGATTCTAGACTATTTCCGTGTTAATGCAGCCGTAAGAGAAGCGCTAAAACCCAGAGTTGATTTACCCTCTGGTGGCTATATCATCATTGAACCAACGGAAGCCTTAACCGTTATTGATGTTAACTCTGGGTCTTTTACCCGTTCGGCAACAGCGAGAGAAACCGTTCTCTGGACGAATAGTGAGGCAGCCACAGAAATTGCCCGTCAATTGCGCTTAAGGAATATTGGTGGTGTCATTATTGTTGATTTTATCGATATGGACTCTCGACGGGATCAACTTAAGTTACTAGAACACTTTAATAAAGCGCTGAAATCAGATAAGGCACGGCCTCAAATTAGCCAGCTATCTGAATTAGGGTTAGTGGAATTAACTCGTAAACGTCAGGGGCAAAATATTTACGAATTATTTGGTCAATCCTGTCCTACCTGTGGTGGATTAGGTCATTTAGCCAATTTACCAGGTGAGGGCGCTTCAGTGACTTTAGAAGCCCCAATGGTAGCGACTCCTCCCCCGATTACCCCACCTGTTACCGTTACGCCGCCGCCTGTCCCTGAACCTGAACCATTTCCCCTTAGTGAGTCTTATACTGATGTTGAGGCTGAGGATGAGACAGCGCTTGATCTACTCCATCATCCCAGTTATCAAGAACAAGGTGGGTCTAATAATGCCCGTCGTCGCCGTCGTCGTCGTGTTCCTGATGGGGTAAAAGAAGAAACACCCACTCCGTCTAAAACCGCTTCTACGACTAATGGAAATGCACCTGTAACAGAAGAACGAGAACGTAAAGAGCGCCCTTACCGAAATTATCGTCAAGAGGAAGCACCCAAAGAGCAGATTTCGGTCGAAATGACTCCTTTAGAACAGGATATTTATGCTTTGATGGGAATTTCTCCCATTGTGCGCTTAGATGAGCCGATCAAAGATCCTAAATCTGTCATTGTTTCTGTTAAAACCCCCAATGGGGAAAAGAAAGAAGTCACACCAACCCCATCGCTTGCAGAAAACCCAAGCCCAACTCAGGTAGTAGAAGTTCCGAAAACAGTGATTGATCTTTCCACTGATACCCCAGTACAGGAAATAGTAGAAAGCCCTTCTGAGGGTAATCTAGAGTTAGGAATACCTTTAGAGGAGCAAGTAGAAGAATCTAAGGCTGAAATCGTAGAAGCTGAAACAAATAATCCCGAACAAGATTTTCCCGTGGTTCGTCGTCGTCGTCGTTCATCTGTCAAAATGGCACAGGAAGCTGAAGCTAAAAGAGTATCTGAAGCTGAAATAGTAGAGGGAGAAACTCCCACCCCGTTTGTAGAGAATGAGGAAGATTTAGTGATGGAAGAGAAACAAGATGATCACAATGGAAGTGAAGATGAGGAGGATAATGATTTGCCAGTTGTTCGTCGTCGTCGTCGCCGTTCTTCTGCTAGAAGTAGTTAGATAAACTCAGTTGATTACTTAATTGGTAGGGGGGATTTTCTCCCCTATTTTTATATCGCTTTTTGTCAAGAAATGCTTAAGTTGATGGTTATGAATTATATTATAAGTAACGAATCACAAACTCTGAAACAGATAGATGATTGACTGAAGGGGATGACTCAAAGACAAATTCACTATAGTCAGCTAGGTCGTCAATTCCTAAGAAGTTGAGTAGGATTTCGGCCACCAGCCATATACTAATCCTGATCATGCTTTTTTTCCAGTTGCTATTCATGTTCTTGATGGTTAATCTACAAGAGTGACTAAACAGCGAGAGAGCGCTATTTCTGAGTTCCTTAATTAAACTTAACATAAATATAACGTTATGTGAACAAAATTTGACAAATTAAGTATTTATAGCTAATAACCGATATGAGGGGTTTCGCACCGCAAAACCCTGCCCTCAACAAAATAATGATTAATTTTTCCCAACTTGAGAGAGTTGCTCTTGCAGAGTGGGGTCATAAATGCGCCTATAATTCCAGTAATTACCAAAAACAGCCTCTACATACCCCTTAGTCTCCCGAAAAGGTATTTTTTCCACAAATATATCTGGATCTTGGGTTTGAAAGCGCCTCATCCATTTGGCGACGTTGCCAGGACCCGCATTGTAACTTGCGACGGCTAACATAGAGTTATTACGATACTCTCGATGGGTATAATCTAGATACCATGTCCCCATATTGACATTATCTTCAGGATTAGTTAAGGAATAGTCTTTTAAGTCGATTTGAGGAGCAATCCACGCCCCTGTTGCAGGCATCACCTGCATTAATCCTAAAGCGCCTGCAGGGGAACGAATTTCCTTTTCAAAGCGAGATTCTTGACGCATTAAGGCTGCGACTAGGAGGGGATCAAGTTGGCGCTGTTCTGCCCATTTCATGGTAAGGTCTGCATAAGGAAAGGGGAACAAAGCGTGCCAATAATCAGGGGTTTGGCGTAATGCTTGCCATTGTTTCTGATTTTCAGGATCTTCTTTTTTGTGTAAGAACCAAACTAGGTTAATCCCTTCAAGATAATGGTTTTCCTTTAATTTAAAAATCGCTTTGATAAACTGCTCATTAACACTTAATTCGTCTTTTTGATTTGTTTCTGCCTGAAAAATGGTAAATGCCTCCCGATCTTGCCCTAAGAGATATAATTCTTGAAACAGAGGAGAGCTACCCACTGGGGTTAATCGTTCCTTGGGTAACTCAATATTCGGTTCACCAAACCGGGCTGTACCAAAATCTCCCACATCCCAACCTAACATGACCGCAGAGCGCCAAGCATAGTAAGATTCAGGATGTTGAGCTAAAACATGACGAAAGGCTGCTGTTGCTTCTTCTTCTTGTCCCAATTGTCTTGCCCATTTACCCACCCAAAAGGCTGCTTTCGGAGCGACAGAACTATCAACATTGTGAATACTAATAGGTTGCGCCCACTCCCATGCTTTGACCTCATTCCCTGCATCTGCGTAAATCTTGGACATTTTCCAGCGATATTTAGCACTGGCATCTGATTTAGGATATTTTTCTAAGAGGTTTTTCTTTAATTGGTTGGCTGCTGTCCGATTTCCTTGTTTCTCTCGGATGTCTATCTTTTCAGCGATCGCATCGGGCGCTTGTTCAGGAAACTGTTCAATGATTTGATCAAGATAAGCCAGCGCTTGAGATCTGCCACCTGCTACCACTTTCGGGTTTAAATGGAGAGAAGCTAACCGTTTTAAGGCTGTAGCGGTTTCTGGTGCTTCAGGAAAGGCTTTAATAAGGGCTTGATAGGCAGGTATAGAGGCTCTAGCTTGCCGACTAACTTGTAAGCTTCTTGCTCCTCGGTAACGATTTTGAGGGGTTGCAGGGGTTTTAGGGTAAATTTCGGCTGCTTTTTTGTATAAGTTGGTTTTCCAATAGCCATCTGCGATCGCTTGCCAGTTTTCAGGGGTTAATTGATCCCCATACTCTTTAACTAATTGATCTCTGATCTGATTGGTTTGGGGGGAATTTTTCTGATAGGTGGCTAAGAAAAGCAGTAAATCCAGATTTTTCGAGTCTTCTTTTAAGCGCTGTCTCACTAAATCATGGGTACGGGGATGGTTGGGAAATTGCTTAATAGCTTGATCACCGTATTTTGGATCAGTTTTCGCTAGTTTATACAACGCTTCTGCAGTAACAGGACTCTCTGGATAGGTTTCAACTAACAGTTGCCAGGTTTCTGTGGCTTTCGTCGGTTCATTGGTTAGTTCATATCCTCTTCCCTGTTTCAGTAGAATATAAGGGGCAAGAACAGGATATTCTTTTTCTAAACCCTCTAATTGTCTTAAGGCAGGTCCTCCTTCATATTCTTGTAATAAATCAGCAGCCAGTAAGTAACGGGCCCGACTGCGATCTAAGGAAAGAGTATCCTCGATCGCCAAGGTGGTTAATTTTTCTCTACGTTCTTCTGGGGATAAAGTAACCAGTGGTAAGACTCTAGACTCTTCTTTAGCCTGTTGTTGTAATAATTTCTCGATTTTATTGCGATTATATTCTTCTAAACTGTCTAAGAGATGGGGAGATGCGATTGCTAATCCAATCAGAGTGACAATGACAAGACTCGAACCAATTAAGAGGGGTGGGTTTTTCTGAATGTCTTTTAGCATAAAGGCTTAATAATAGCAATGTTATGATGTCAACCTTAAGTCGGTAGGTACAAATAAATCTACAATATAGAGAAGGAATTATTGAGTCAAAAGTCCCCGTTCCTGTGTCATCATTTTATAATTAATTCTGCTTACTTGCCTTATGAGTTTAGGAATCGAGATTAAAGAGAACCTCAAAATGGCATTAACCGCCGTAACCAGTAATAAACTACGAAGTGTGCTAACCATGCTTGGTATTGCGATTGGTAATGGATCAGTCATTGCTATGGTAGCCATCGGCCAAGGCGCACAACAGTTGGCTAAGGAGCAGTTTGAAGCCTTGGGATCTGATGTGATTTTTGTCAATCTCACTTCTACACGCATTAGACGAACCCTTTCTGCTGAGGCTAAACCCTTATTGTTAGAAGATGCACAAGCGATCGCTTCTCAAGTTAAAAGTGTGGCTGAAGTTTCTCCAGAGCGCTATCGTGACTTATTAGTCTCTTTTGGCTCACAAAATTTAAACATCAGCGTAGTAGGAACAACACCAGAATTTATCACAGTTCGTAACTTTGAAATAGCAGAGGGACGATTTTTCAATGAAGTAGATATGGAGCGTAATCATCGAGTCGTGGTATTAGGGGCTGAAGTGGCTGAACGTCTGTTTAAAGAACAAAGCCCAATTAATCAAACCATTAAGATTAATAAGTTAAACTTTACGGTTATTGGGGTAACTCGACCCAAAGGGGTATTATTTGGAACAAATCAGGATAACCGAGTGCTGATTCCCATCAATACCTTTTCAGCTTACCTAAACCGTTGGAAATCGCCTCATGGCACGCCCATTAGTATTATTGCTTTAACTCCCAAGGAAGATCGTCTTAATTCAGCCCTATTTCAGGTCAGAAATTTAATGCGATTGCGTCATTCTCTGAGCAGAGACGATGACTTAAGAATTTATAGTCAACAAGGGATTTTAGAAAAAGCCAGTGAAACGGAAGCAGGGTTGACTCGGATGTTAGCTGCGATCGCTAGTATCTCCTTATTAGTAGGGGGGATCGGGGTGATGAATATTATGTTAGTCTCTGTCACAGAAAGAACCAAAGAAATTGGTTTAAGGAAGGCAATTGGGGCAAAAGAAGGGGATATATTGGTTCAATTTCTAGTTGAAGCGGTTTTACTGGCTATTTTAGGCAGTACATTAGGAATTGGAGTCAGTATCGGAGGAATTACTGTTGCCAGTTCAGTTACCCAAATGGCCGCCCAGATTTCTCCTGTCTCCATTGTAGTAGCTATTGGGGTATCTGGTGGCATTGGCTTATTTTTTGGGGTTATTCCTGCTTATCGTGCAGCCCAACTCGATCCGATTGTTGCTTTAAGACGAATGTAGTTATCAGGAACTGCAAACTAACCCTCATTCATAATTCATAATTCCCAATTCATAATTCTGCTAATATGTTGAATCATATTCTTCTGAAACTTGATTTTGTTGCTGTCGTACCAACTCAATTCCTTTAGAAGTCCCCAAACGAGTCGCCCCTGCTTCAATTAAATCAAGCGCTTGTTCGAGATTGCGAATACCTCCCGATGCTTTAATTCCCACCCTTCCTTGACCAATTTGATGTAATAATTGCACATCTTCTAAGGTTGCACCCCCAAACCATCCTGTACTGGTTTTGAGAAAAGAAACACCCGCATCGAGACAAATTTCTGAGGCCAAGCGCTTTTCTGTAGAGGTTAAAACAGTTGTTTCTAAAATTGCTTTCACGGTTTGCCCAGTTTCTTCAACAATTTGAGCAATTTCTCGATAAATTTCTTCTGATCTCCCTGCTTTTAGCCACCCCAAATTCAACACTACATCTAATTCCGTTGCCCCATGATCTGCCGCTACTTGAGCTTCATAACAATTTACCCGTGATGTTGTAGACCCAGAAGGAAAACCAATGACAGTACAGACTTGAGTTTTACTACTATGTAGTAATTCGACTGCTTGTTTAACGGCCGAAGGATAGACACAAACAGTAGGAAACTGAAATTGATCGGCTTGGCGACAGCATTTTTCCAAGTCCTGTGCGGTAGCGCTAGGACTGAGAAGCGCATGATCAATGAAATCAGCAATATTAATTTCTGAGCGGATAATTGCCATCAACATTGCTCCCAATAGAAAACTGACTTAATCAAGATTATCTAATTTTAAGGCCCCTTTATCGGAAAATGAACCAAATCAGACAGAGACAGTCAACAAAGTTTATGATGGTAGCAACTGTCCTTTTTGCTTAAATGTGGTGTGTGGTGATGAATCCTCTTATTGTGTCTTCCCTTTTCTCTTCTACTTTACTGCTGGGGATAGCGCCCGACATAAATGAGGAGATCAATCAACCAAATCCTGTGGAAATTAGCCAGATTTCGGAAACAGAATCCCCATCTGACTCATCCGATGTCATTGAGGTCTATTATACCGATCCCCAAGAGATTCCGATTGATACAACCTCTCCATCCCTAACCCCTTCCAATCAAAGGGCGGCTGATTTAGGAATCCCTATTTCTGTAGGTACACCCGACGCTTCTCAACAAGAAATTTATGGACTGGATCGTCTTGAAGATTTATCTTTTTCCCCAAAGGCTAAACGATTAATTGTGCGTCAAAGACAAGGAGAGACGCAAGAATATTTGTTTTCTCTGGATGATAAGGCGATCGCCCAAACCCCTCCTGCTTCCACTCCTGAAGAAGCCGTGGTGGGAGTGATTGAACTGATTTCTGATCAACAAGAATATGATGCAAATCAACAGGTGATTATTGCCACAGGGAATGTGGTGATGCGTTTTGCCAATGCCACCTTATTAGCGGATCGCTTGCGGATCAATGTTCCTGATCGCCTAGCAGTGGCTGAAGGGGATGTGATCCTCAATCGAGGGGATCAAACCCTCAGAGGAGAAAAATTTGAATATTATTTTGTCCAAGATCGGGGGATTGTTTTCAATGCTTATGGAGAAATTTATCAAAAAAGTACAGCAAGAGACCTTTCGCCAGGTCTTCCTACTGATGTAGCTGGATTTTCAGGTCAACCCCTCAGTGATCGTCTTTCCTTTAACCAACCGATTCAAGGTATTAGAGCTGGTACTGGGCTACAAATTGGTGTGGGCACCAGTCTTGATGCCAGTAGCGCCCAACCCATCAGAGGATTTACCTCGCCTCTCTTACCAAACCAAGCAGGAGGACAAGTCAATCGAGTGCGTTTCCAAGCAGAAGAAATGACCTTTAATGCTCAAGGCTGGGATGGGAAGAATGTACGGTTAACCAATGACCCCTTTTCTCCACCAGAATTAGAAGTAAGAGCAGAAACAGCCACCTATCGCCCCATCGCCCCCTTAGTAGATGAATTGCGCCTTAGTAATTCTAGAGTGGTGTTAGACCAGAAAAACACCTTACCCACCCAAGAGCGCTTGGTATTTGATAGCCGTGATCGTCAACCAGGGGCGTTTGCTTTGGGATTTGATGGAGAAGAACGGGGAGGATTTTATATAGAACGAGGATTTAATCTCATTGATAATAAATCTGTTCGTTTTGAAGTTAAACCTCAATATTTAATCCAAAAAGCTTTTTTCCCCGATTCCTACCCTGAAGCTAATCCCAGTGATGATGAGGTGGGTCCCTTTACGCCATCGGTATTTGGGATGACATGGGATTTTGAAGCTGATTTTGACGAACGAACTAGGGTATTTAACCGTTTCTCCCTAGCGAGTCTTAATGTTACTGATGCCGAAGAACATTTACGCACTAAGTTAGCCTTCCAACGGTTTGTGGGGGATCTGGGCCGCCCTCACGATTTACGATTGGAATATAACTATAGAGAAAGATTATTTAACGGTTCGTTAGGATTTCAAACAGTTCAGAGTAGTGTGGGGACTATTTTTGTGTCTCCTGTCATTCCCCTTGGAACTAGCGGTTTTAATATTAGCTATCAAGGCTCAGTTCAGTCTGTTAATGCCAGTACGGATCGTCGTGATTTACTTGTCGAACAAGATAAGTTTCAAAATGGGAGATTAGTAAATAATCGGATCAATTTAATGCGCTATCAAGGAGCAGCATCTCTTAGACGAACATTTGTCTTGTGGCGTGGTGATTCTCTACCCCCAACAGCAGAAGAAGGCTTAAAATATACACCCCGGCCTGTTGTTCCCTACCTAAGATTATCAACAAGTGTAACAGGTGTAACCAGTTATTATGGTAGCGGTGATACCCAACCCTCTTTATCAGGTAGTGTTTCTCTGTTGGGACAATTGGGGCATTTTTCCCAACCCTACTTGGATTACACTGGTTTTCTTTTGACTTTTAGCCAAGCAGTGCGAGGTGATGCTTCTCCTTTCTTATTTGATCGTTTTGTTGATACCCAAAGGCTAACCCTTGGCCTTACCCAGCAGGTTTATGGTCCTTTGCGAGTGGGGATTCAGAGTAGCCGAAATTTAGAACTGAATACGGAAATTAGTACAGATTACTTTTTAGAGTATAGTCTCCGTACTTATAATGTCTTTCTTCGTTATAATCCTGCCTTAAGAATTGGTTCCATTAATCTACGAATTAGTGACTTTAATTGGCGAGGAAACCCTGGACCGTTTGAAGGAACAGGGGTTAGTCCAGTCATTCAAGGCGTACCAAGGTGAAGTAACTTATGCTTTTTTGAAAGTATGAGGATAGGTAGGGGAGTGTGGGGAGTGTGGGGATTGTGGGAGGTGTGGGGATTGTGGGAGGTGTGGGGAGTGTGGGAAGTGTAGGGAGTGTGGGGAGTGTGGGGAGTGTGGGGAGAATGAATACTTCTTTCCTTTCTCCTGACTCCTAGTTCCTTTAGCCACACATTATATTTAGAAGTGCGAACTTTCGGATTCTACATTCGGCTCACTAAGCGCTGATAGGAGCTTGTGTTGACTCAGGCTCGACAGAATCGGAAGACGCTAAACCAAAAGATTTTTCTAATTGAACAACTGTTTCATAATGTTCCCAAGGCGTTGCAAAAGCATGAGTCGCTAAAACGCAAGCCTTCCAATCAGATCCAACCAAAACGCCTAACTGTTGACAAGTCCCCCCTCTTCGTCCTTCACTATGAAAGTAACGGCAGTAGCGGCAGGATGAGGTGAGGAAGGTAGCTGTGTTCATAATGTTCTCTCATCAGGTGTTTGTTAAAGGCAAAAACTCAAATGTCAAGCTCTCCCTATATTCTCCTACAAGGGCTCAAGTCCCTGAATTGACTCTCTTCTTTGCTGTCTCTGGGCTTCAGTAATTTTTCTGGGATTAAGAGCTTTATATTTTCTTAAGATTCTAGTTACAAAACGAAATGATCTCAAAAGTATTCTGTCTAATTTTGTTAATACACTGTCATGACCTAGACAGTTTAGAGGATTCTAGGCTAAGGATCAAGGTTAAAAGGTGCATAAGATAATCAAAAGAAAAATTTAATGGTTTCTTAATCTCACCAGATCAGAGGGATCCCTACCCTGATTCTCCCCAAAGCTTGGGTATAGTTACTCTTGACATAGTTTTAATTTTACGGTATGTATAATCCTTTATCATCCCATATCTAGGAGACAGTAGGCAGAAGGCAGAAGGGTTAGGCTAAAT
Source organism: Microcystaceae cyanobacterium (assembly GCA_051439665.1). Taxonomy (GTDB): domain Bacteria; phylum Cyanobacteriota; class Cyanobacteriia; order Cyanobacteriales; family Microcystaceae; genus JBGTGT01. Next base: position 13,183 of record JBFRWQ010000278.1, read on the forward strand.
AAGAAAACTGGATTTTATAAGTCAGATTTGGTATTAGTAGTCAGAAAGAATGTAATTACAATCTGCACCTCTTCCCACACTTCCCACACTCCCCACACTCCCCCCTCTCTACCTATAACTGGGTTTTATAAGTCGGATTTGGTACTAAAGGCACAATAACCACACATTGACCATCTTTCCAGTTCCCATGATTCGGTTGGAGACTGACAATGAGGACAAAGGGGAAGATCTTGCGATCGCTGTCGCACCACATCAGCCCACTTTTGAAAGGCTTCTGAGGGGGTTTTAGGCTTTTTATATGAGTTGGGAGGGGGTAAACTGGGGCTATTAACCGATTTATCCGCCTTTTGAGGTATTTTTTCAGCATAAGCTGATTCATTGAACCAAGTGGCCGAAGAAAAACGAATATCCTTGAGGGGTTCGGATAGCAGGCCATTAAGTCGTTTGAGGAGAGTATAGCGTTGTAGAGAGAGGTGTTGAGCGATCGCAGCGCTTTCTGTTGCGACCCACAAAACCTGATGACTAATTCCGACAAGACGAGTTTTACTGAGAAATTTGGCAGCTATTACTGATCTCCAGTTTTTTTGTACTAATAAATACTGGTGATAGGTTGTCCATGCTGGCCGCTGTTGAATCGCAGTTAACAAATCAGAGAGAGATTGAAAAGACATATTAATGGTAGTGGACTGTTTCAGCTAAAACGAGGTAATAGCAATTACTGTTGTTGGGCTTTAGCCCCATACAAGTCTCATTCTAATGCACCAACTTAACTGAAACAGCACTACTAATCATGGTTAACTTTTTTGTTCTAAACTTTTAGGATCAAGGGCATCTCTTAACCCATCTCCGAGTAAATTAAAAGATAAAACGGTTAAAACAATCACAATCGTTGGAGACCACACTAACCAAGGGTGTAAAACTAAAATAGAGGCATTGGTGGCTAAAGATAATAAATTACCCCAACTCGGATCCGGTTGTTGAATTCCTAAGCCAATCAGACTTAAAACAGACTCTGCAACGATAAATCCAGGGATGGCTAAGGTAGCAGAAATAATCATATAGGTAGCAGTTTGAGGTAAAATGTGCTTAATAATAATGCGCCAAGGGGAAGCGCCCATTGCTCTTGCTGCTTGAATAAATTCCTGTTCTTTGAGAGATAAAACCTGTCCCCGAATGACTCTGGCTAATCCTGTCCAACTAATTAAAGAGGTAATCATGATAATGAGTAAGAATCGTTGGGTATTGGTTAAGCCACTGAATGCTAATAAAAATCCTGACAGTGCAACTAATAGATAAATGCCTGGAATAGTCATTAAAACTTCAACAAACCGCATTAAAATAATATCAATCCAACCTCCAAAATATCCCGAAATTCCACCAATAATCATGCCCAATGGGAAAGAAATTAAAATCCCAATAACACCAATAAATAGGCTGACTCGTCCACCGAATAATAAGCGACTTAATTGATCCCTAGCTTGTTCATCTGTTCCTAGTAGATTAATTTTAGCTTCACCCGTCGTACCCCAAAAATGAAGATTAACAGAAATACCAGAGAAAAGGGTAACTTCTTTAAAGGTAGGAGGAAGGGGTAGTTTAACTTCAAATAAGCGATAGGGAGTCCCTTTGACGAACAAACGAAGAGGAGAGGGTTGATCATAGTTAACCACTAAATCCCGTTTTCCTGTTTCTAAATCCGTTGGGGTTTGAGTGGTTGGATACACATGGGGCCCAATCCATTTTCCCTGTTGCTCTCCTTTTTGTAGTCGCCAATAAATCTGAGTAGGGGGAAGAAGGGATCCGTCTGCTTGAGAGTCTAACGGACCATAGGGTGCAAAAAAATTAGCCCCAATCACTAAAATATAGAAAATCAGTAAAATAGTCGCCCCTAATCGAGCTAGGGTATTATTACTGAGTCTTTTCCATTGTTTGCTCTTGCGCCAACTTATTAGATCCATTATTGATTACCTTAATTGATGTTACTTTAACCT
>JBFRWQ010000279.1:0-10637 GCA_051439665.1 Microcystaceae cyanobacterium
AAAATTGCCTAACTGTCCTTGTTTAAATGCTTGAATATCTTTAATCGCAGTATCGATACTTTTGGTTTGATGTTCTTCACCATTGATTTGTTCTAACTCTGCATAAGGATGGGAAGGGGAAAGTAAATATCGATGTCCTTTATCTTCTAAAACAAGTTGAGTATCTGATTCCTCACCAATCGTAAACATTTTATCTTCTTTAATGGGATTAAGCGCTGTCAAAGTTTGATTTTGTTTAAATAAACCATAGATAAAAGTTCTTTCTCTTTGACAAGATAAGTGAGGTTCTAGTTTACATTTAAGGCTAATCTGTCCAGTGATTCCTGAATAATATATAAACATAGCAAAAAGAATAGAAGCAAATAGAAGTCTTAACCCTAAGAGTAAAGGATTAGGCGGTGTTCTAGTGTCGTCAACCTGTTTCATGATCCATGAGTAGATAAAGGATAACGCTGGGCTGCATAAAAGCAGTACCACTGCTAAGTATTTTCCCAGAGCAAATATTTGATCAATAGGGATAGGAATCATTTTTTACATTCTCCTTAAATTGAGAACAATAGAATGGACAAAGTAATTTACCCACCTTACCCAAGAGAGTTTAAATTTCGTCAACTTGTTTAACATAGACTCTATCACATCGAGCAGTTTCTACTCCTTGTCCCAGTTTATAACCGTTTTTCTCATAGAGACGAGTCGCTTCTTGCAAACAACTAGCTGTTTCTAACCAAATTTCTTGATAACCCTGTTCTTTAATCTGCTTTTCTAAAGCTTTAAGTAAATATGTTCCTAATCCTTGTCCTCTAACCGAAGGTAATAGATACATCTTGCGAATTTCCACAGCATTATTCCCTCGTTGAATAGGATAATAAGCTGCTGTTCCCACAATTTGATCATCAGCTTCAACCACCCAAAATTTTCCACCCACTGCTTCATAATATGATTCTATCTCAACCACATCCTTATCGGCTTCTTGGTCATCAAAAGCCAGTCCATATTCCGCTAAAACTGACGAGATAATTTTCACAACTGCTTCACGATCTGAAGGTTGCCAAGAACGGATCAAATATTGTTTAAATGAGTTGACTTGATTCAAAATAGCCTCAATTGTCTTTAATTAATTTCATTGTGTTAAACTTTATTGTATAATGAAATAGAAAGAGTAAAAGGAAAACCTAATTATGACCACAACAGCAGATGATGTTTGGAGACTCCTCGCAGAATTAGCGGCTGCTCAAAAAGAAACAGAGCGAATTATCCAAGAAAATGCTCAAGCTGCCGAAAGAGATCGGCAAAAGGCTCAACAAGAGGCTCAACGTCGCTCTGAGGAGCTAGACCGTCGCTTTCAGGAAACAGAGCGAATTATCCAAGAAAACGCTCAAGCTGCTGAAAGAGATCGACAAGAGGCTCAACGTCGTTCGGAGGAGATAGACGATCTCTTCCAAGAAACAAAGCAAATTATTCAAGAAAATGCTCAAGCTGCCGAAAGAGATCGACAAGAGGCTCAACGTCGTTCGGAAGAAGCAGAGCGCCGTTTTCAGGAAACAGAGCGAATTCTACGGGAACAGAACGAAGAAACTGACCGTAGGTTTCAAGAAATGAGCCAAGAAATCGAGAAAATGAGCCAAGAAATTGATAGAATGAGTAAACGAGTTGACTTAGTGAGTCAACAACTGGGAAAACTGGGTGGAAAATGGGGTCTTTTTGTGGAGAATATGGTTGCTCCTGCTTGTGAAACCCTCTTTTTGCATCGAGGAATTCCCGTGCATTTAGTCAGTCAACGAGTCAAAAAAAGAGAGGGAGGGGACACCTTAGAAATTGATATTTTAGTCACTAATAATGATCATGTTTTAGTGGTGGAAGTTAAAAGTAGTTTAGGTTTGGAAAATATTAAAGAATTAATGGAGTATTTACGGGAATTTCGACATTTTTTCCCTGAATATAGTAATAAGCAATTATACGGCGCAGTAGCAGGAATTGAGATAGAGGACGGTGCAGATAGATATGCCTATCGTCAAGGTTTATTCGTGCTAGCACAGTCAGGGGAAAATGTCAGTATTCTCAATGATAAGCAGTTTCAACCGAGAGCTTGGTAATATAAATAATTAATATCTAATATGAATTATTTATTTTCTGGGTTGCTCTTATTTATTAGTGGTTTAGCGATGGCTATTGCTGCACCTCCCTATTCATTTTATGGGTTAGCGTGGATAGCAATTATTCCCCTCTGGTGGCTCATTGCACAACCAAAGACGACGTTAAAACAATCCATATTAGCGGGCTTAATTTGGGGGTTAGGGTATTATGGGTTAGCCCTATCATGGATTTTAGGGGTACATCCTATGACATGGATGGGTGTCCCTTGGTTAGCCAGTATTAGTATCGCTTTATTTTGTTGGATTTTTATTACTTTATGGGGAATCTTAATTCCCATTTGTTGGTCAATTGGTTTATATTTTATTTATCATTCTTCTCCTAAAATTACCGCTTTAAAGTCATCGGTTATTTTAAGTCTGATTCGGGTTTTAATTTCTATTGCGCTTTGGTGTGGATTAGAATGGTTGTGGAGCCAGGGGGATTTATGGTGGAGTGCGATCGCTTATACCCAAAGTCCTAATAATCTTTGGTTATTGCAGTTAGAAAGATGGTCGGGAATTTCTACAATCACATTTATTTTATTAGCAATTAATGGCTTAATAACTGAAGCAGTTTTAATACATTTATCTCGTTTTAAGTTATTAATATCTACGCTAATTATCTTAATTGCTTCTCATTGCATTGGTTTCTACTATTATCAGTTACCCCTATCTGATTCTATTAAAGATGGGATTAAGATGGGCATTATTCAAGGCAATATTCCCAATGAGATAAAACTATATGAAGGGGGAATTCAAAAAGCGATTGAGGGTTATACAAAAGGATACAAAACTTTAGCTGATCAAGGAGTAGATTTAATTTTAACACCTGAAACTGCTTTACCTTTTTCCATCCAGTCTATTCGACAAAGAAGTTCATTTTATCAAGCGATTTTAAATAAAAATATACCAGTTATCTTAGGGGCATTTTATACCAATGGAAATCAATATAGAAATAGTCTGTTTCTGATTGATCAGGACGGAAAATTAACTAGCCGTTTTGATAAAGTTCAGTTAGTTCCTCTGGGTGAATATATCCCTTTTCAATCTATCTTAGGGGGAGTGATTGATCGACTATCACCCCTTGATAGTCATTTGATCAAAGGAGAGAAAACTCAAATCTTTCAGACTCCTTTTGGTCAAGCAATTGCTGGTATTTGTTATGAATCTGCTTATGCAGAACACTTTCGTCGTCAAGCTGCCCAAGGTGGACAATTTATTGTTACTGCGTCTAATGATTCTCACTACAGCGCTTCAATGTTAATGCAGCATCATGCTTTGGATGTCATGCGGGGAATTGAAACCAATCGTTGGGTTGCAAGAGCAACGAATACGGGTTATTCTGCGATCGTTAATCCTCGTGGGGAAACTCTCTGGATTTCTGAGATGAATGCCTATCAATTGCATCAGGATATGATATATCCTCGCCAAAATAAAACGCTCTATGTACGGTGGGGGGATTGGTTGACTAAACTATTATTAGTATTAGGTATGGTTAGTTATTTATTGCTGCTGCGTTGAGCTATTTGGGGACTAAAGCCCAACAACAATATGGGTTAAGGATTTCGGCTCTACCAAATGGATTAGAGATTTTCCCCCACAATTATGCCAATTTCCGATTACAATATAGTCTCGGTCAGTCTGTTATTAATGGATTTCCCCGTCTAATCTGTTCGTTTTTCGATTAAGCTAGTCAATGAAGAACCCTGTCATCAACCGCATGGACGATCCTCAAGTCACAACTGAAGCCCCTCCTAATATCCTTGATCGGTTGCCTGATTTTCCCATCACAGGGACAAGAAGCGCTACCCATCTTCAAATGGAATTAGACCTCATTCTCCTATCAATCGAGGCGTTGGAAGTAGGCTCTTCAGAATTGATGTTAGAAGCGGCTAGGGAGCTTAAATTAGATAAAATCATTAAAAACCGCCTTTCTTTGTGGCGACTTCGTTGTAGTAATCCTTGGCGACGTTCCTACACTCGTCAGGTATTAACCCTCGATCAAGCCAAAACCTTAGTCATCTTGGCTCATTATCGGGCAAAAGAGCTTAATATACCCATTCGACAGCTATTACTGGCAGAACAACAAATGTTAGATAAAGGGCTTCCCATTACAGGTAATTACCTATTATCTGATTATTTAGAACGGTTTCGCTCTCATTTTCGTAGTCGTATGAATCCGAAACGAGCTAAGGTTGCTGTTTTCTTAGATAATGAAGCTGAATTAAATGAATTTGCCCTATCCCTTCTTAATAAAGTTCTTTTTTTAAATGGAACAATGGGATTACAACGTTTTTGGATTAGTTTATTTGATGGTGAAGTAGCATGAATTTAAAACGACAATATAGCTTACCCAACTGTACCTTGACTTTGGATGGTTTGGAGGGTGCTTCCCTCTCTACTGATAGCATAGATAATCGCCCTGTATTATCTATTTTAACGAATATGGATTGTTTTTTTGTCGGTCAGCCCAATCGAATGATGGGAGGGCGAGACTTATTAGATAATTTAGTCAAATCAGTTAGTTTATATGCACAAACCTGTTTAAGCGGTCTTTCTCACCCCCCAGAAGAGACCTCTTCTACCAATCAAGTTCAATTAGAAGCGATCGCTGCTCAAAATCGTCATCGTTTAACATGGTATCCTGAAGGCTCAGATCAGCCTCAAACCCTTGAACTATCAACCATCCAACTATTTGATCTGATTGAAGCGGTTGATCAATTAGTCGCAGATCAACAAACCCTTCCCGAATTATCTATCGTCTTAAAACCTGTCTCTCGGCGCTATCGTCAACCTGATGAACCTATGGCTCAACGGGTCATTCCTGCTGTCGTAGGACTGCTAAGTTTAGTCATTGTGGGGTCAATTGGCTTTATGCTTCCCATCCCTGAAGTGGAACGGCCTGCAGTGGAAGAACGGCCTGCGACGGAAACCCTTCCTCAACCAACCAATACTGAAGAGTAACCACTCATTGTTCGCTCATTTTTTTGAGTAAGTTTTTGTTAAAAAGGTTAAAAAACTTACTCTGTAAAGGATTGAGCGAACGGTACTGACCCAATTTTATCCCGAAGCAAAGAATTAAGTGATATAAATTAATTATGCTATATTCATTAAGTTCAAGATTTCTTTTTGTACATCATACGACTGTCTGAAACCCAATACCTGATACCAAATCCGGTTAACAAAACCCAGTTATCACTCTCTGGGCAAGAATCTCCCCCCTCTCCCCCCTCTCCCCACACTCCCTCCTCTTCCCCATCTCTACCAAAACTAGGTTTTATAAGTCGGATTTGGTATGATACCTTCTCCCCACTGTCCAATCGCTTACTACCAAACTCAGGTTATAATTAAATTTGTTGTTTAGAAATGTTAAGAATAACCATAATGGTTTTATATTATGTACTTGGTGCTGTCGCTTTATTGCTGTTAGGGGGCATCCTTGTTTATTTAATCACACCTCGTAGCTACGAATCATCAGAAACTGTGGCAACTTCCTACGATGAATGGACAAATGACGGAATTTTAGAGTTTTATTGGGGAGAACATATTCATTTAGGTCATTACGGGTCCCCACCACGCCATAAAGATTTCTTAGAAGCTAAAGCCGATTTTGTCCACGAAATGGTCAAATGGGGCGGTTTAGATCAACTCTCTCGTGGAACAACTGTTTTAGATGTGGGTTGTGGCATTGGTGGTAGTACTCGTATTCTAGCGAAAGATTATGGATTTGACGTAACTGGAGTTACCATTAGTCCTCAACAGGTAAAACGGGCGCAAGAATTAACACCAGAAGATGTCAGCGCTCAATTTAAGGTAGATGATGCTCTAAATCTTTCTTTCCCTGATAATAGCTTTGATGTGGTTTGGTCAATTGAAGCAGGTCCCCACATGCCCGATAAGGCTAAATATGCCCAAGAAATGATCCGAGTCTTAAAACCAGGTGGTATTTTAGTGGTTGCTGACTGGAATAAACGGGATGATCGTCAAAAACCCCTTAATTTCTGGGAAAAACCTGTTATGCGTCAACTATTAGATCAATGGTCCCACCCCTCTTTCTCTAGTATTGAAGGTTTTTCTGAACAAATCGCTGAAACAGGTTTAGTGGAAGGAGAAGTCATCACCGCAGATTGGACGCAAGAAACCCTTCCTTCTTGGTTAGAATCGATTTGGCAAGGAATTGTTCGCCCAGAAGGACTTATTCGTTTTGGTTTCTCTGGATTTATTAAATCTCTGCGTGAAGTACCTACTATGTTACTAATGCGGGTTGGATTTGGTAGTGGCCTTTGTCGTTTTGGAATGTTTCGTGCGATTAAATCAAGTGATAATTCTCCTGTGACTGCAACTAAAGCGAACGAAGTGGTTAGTGTTTAAAATAATTCACCAAATTAATCTTATTTATAGGGGCATAATACTATTATGTCCTTTTTTTGTTAAGCACTTTTGAGTAAGTAGTTTGGGGAGAATGAATATATCCTCCTCTTTCTGTCTAAACAGATAGCATAGTTGTAGGATGGGCTTTGCCCATCAAATCATAGAATTAACAATATATTGCCTCATTTTAATTGCATCAATCTAACAAGTGGGGCTAAAGCCCAACAACAGCCCAATAACTGTATTCCTTGGAATTTGGTATTATATATTAAAATTAGATTTTAGTTAAAAATGTCACTAGATAACATTGCAATTATTGGGTCAGGTATTGGTGGTTTAACCCTGGGTTGTGCTTTAAGTCAAAGAGGAATTGAGTATCAACTCTATGAACAAGCAGATTCCTTTGAAGCGCTGGGCTATGGTATTCAGGTAAGTCCTAATGTGGTGCGAGTTTTACAGGAATTAGGGCTAGAAACTCCTTTGAAAAAAATTTCCCATCTTTGTCAAGGATTTGAATTACGGTCTTTCTCTTCAGATCAAGTCTTAGCCCAGTGGAAACTTAATAGCCCAGTTCCTTACTATCAATGTCGTCGTGCAGATTTACATCAGTTACTATTTGATGCACTCCCTGATCAAAATAAAATTCGTTTTTCCCATCATTTATCCTCTTTTCAATCAGATGGTAAGTCATTGACTTTAAATTTTGCTCAACAGTCATCTGTTACTGCTAACGCTTTGATAGCAGCAGATGGTGTTCGTTCTAAAATAAGGAAAACTTTATTTAGTAATAGTCAAGTCAAATACGCTGGTTACACAGCTTTTCGTGCGATTCTACCCTTTAAAGATGATTATAATTATTTATTGGGTAAAGGAGTGGTTTGGATGGGAGAAGATCATCATGTGGTTGTTTATCCGAATGGCAGTGAAAAAACATGGATTAATGTTGTTTTAGTTCTCAAGAATAAAACTTGGAATGAGGAGGGATGGTCAATTTTAGCTGATAAAGAAACGGTAGTGAAATCCTTTACTAATCAATCTTATTTATTAAATGAGATTCTTAAGGATATAATCGCAAGCCCTCAACCTTGTTTACAATGGGGCTTATTTATTCATGAACCCCTCCCCTATTGGTCAAAAGGTAATATTACCCTATTAGGTGATGCAGCCCATCCTATGCTGCCATTTCAAGCACAAGGGGCAGCAATGGCTATTGAAGATGCTTATATTTTAGCGGGTTATATTGCTCAAGAAAAGGAGATCGAAACTGCTTTTATGAAATACCAAAAGGCTCGGTTACAACGAACGGCTAAAGTCCAACAAGTCTCTCGTAAAAATGCAGATGTTTTTCATGCGTCAGGGCTGATTGCAATGGCAAGAAATAATGTTTTTCAAATGTTATCCCAATTTAATCCCGAATTTTTTAATCAGCGCTCGGCTTGGATTTATGATTATGATGTTAAAAAGGTGTGTTAAGGTTAAGGGACTAATATTTAAAGACTTAATGGATGCCAGCCTTTCTATAAGCGAAAACCTTGCAACGGGCGCAAGCCTAGCAACGGGCGCAAGCCTTGCGCCCCTACAGATAGGGTAATGGGTTTTACGGCGCATAAGTCTTAAGCATCAAACAATTATTACATCTTTTTTAAAACGGCTTAATTGATTATGTGGACTCAAATTGCTCAACAAATTGCTCAAATTACTGAGACTAATTTTACTGTAGAGAATTATCGTTCGGTTGGTGGGGGTTGTATTAATCAAGGTTATGCACTCATAGGACAAGGAAAAACCTATTTTGTCAAAGTAAATGATCCCTCTCAAGGAGCAATGTTTGAAGCAGAAGCACTCGGCTTAAAACAGATGTTTGAAACGCAAACTATTCGGGTTCCCCAACCAATTTGTTATGGTGTAACTGAAAGATTTAGTTATATCGTATTAGAGTGGGTCGAATTAGGGCGATCGCAAGGCAACTCATGGTATGAAATGGGTAAACAACTGGCACAAATGCACAAAATTAAGTCAGTTTCCCAATTTGGTTGGGAGCGTAATAATACCATTGGATCAACCCCTCAAATCAATCCTTGGACAGATAATTGGGCAGATTTTTTTGCCGATTCTCGCATTGGTTATCAATTAAAATTAGCAAAAAGACGAGGGGGCAATTTTGTCAAGATTGGCGATTTTATAGAAGTCGTTCGTGATAGTTTAAAAGACAGAAAACCTCATCCTTCTTTGGTACATGGAGATCTTTGGTCCGGTAATGCTTCAATAACACAGGAAGGCAAACCGCTCATTTTTGATCCTGCTACTTATTACGGAGATCATGAGGTTGACTTAGCCATGACAGAGTTATTCGGTGGTTTTTCTAATCAATTTTATCAGGGATACGAATCAGTTTTTCCCCTGGATCAAGGTTACAGTAAACGCAAAGTCCTCTATAATCTCTATCATATTTTGAACCACTTTAACCTATTTGGTGGTGGTTATGAATCTCAAGCCCTACGCATGATGAAACAAATCATAATTTAGAATTCATAATTCATAATTCATAATTCATAATTTAGAATTATTATACAAACTCATCGCTTTTTCAATTCCCTCCCTCAGCCCCATCTCTACTGCATCAACCGTCAAATCCAATACCTTAGAAACCACATCTTGCTCTTGAGGACTAAACTTTCCTAAAACATGGGAAATGGTTTCTTTATTTTGACCAGATTTCCCAATCCCAATCCGTAAACGGGGAAATTGTTGTGTCCCCAAATGAGAAATAATTGACTTTACCCCATTATGGCCGCCTGCAGAGCCAGATAATCTGAGGCGTAATCGTCCAAGGGGTAAATCCATATCATCATAGATGACTAATACTGAAGCAGGGGGCAATTTATACCAATCTAGCACCGCTCGTACCGATTGCCCCGAACGATTCATATAAGTTAAGGGTTTGAGGAGATATAACTTGTCTCCCCTTTTTCCCTTGGCTTCACTCACCAAACCTTGGAAACGGCGCTGATTTTGCCAATTACAGATCCATTTGTGGGCTAATTGATCAACCGCTTCAAATCCAATGTTATGGCGAGTTTTGTCATATTTTGGTTCAGGATTGCCCAAACCGACGATCACTTGAGGAATGACCAGTGAGTTAACGATTTTTTCCCTCATCAGACTAGGGGATCAGATTCATGAAACAACGTCTCTAAATATACACGAGCGCAGCTACGATAATGATCCGAAGACGGAATAGAGGAAGCATCTTCACTTTGCAGCAAAAAAGAAGAGAGGGCGATGGCAAAAACTCGCTCTAAATCCCAATTAGGATGATCTTCTATGTATTTGGTTAAAGAATTGTGGAGTTCTTCAGGAATTTCTGCTAATATGCTGACTGATGTTTTCATAGTTACCTCAATAGACCATACAAATCCCTAAGTCAGTTAGAATGATCAGACTAACTTACCTTAAGGGTATAAAACATTTGAAATTTTCCTCCTTCAATGATGCTCGGAGAGTGCGAGCTACTCAGGATTCAGGTTGGTGATACTAGCGTATCCTTATGGTGCTAATTCTCTCGCTCATCTAGCCCTTTTCATGTCGGAAGTACATTCTATTTTGCTATTAAGACCAAGGCTTGTCAATGCTACGAACTGTTACATTTTTCTTAAAACAAACTCTAGATTTACGAAGGAATGGGCATCACAGACCTCTTTTTGTTACATAACTTTAATAAACATCTATATTTCTTGAGCCAACTCACCTCACAAGATTGATTTCCCCACCCCCTCCAACTGAGACTGATTTGCTCTCCTTAGCCTGTGGAAAAGGGTTGTGAAATTGGGGAAAACGTAGGTTAAGATTGGGGAAAGGATGGGGAATGGTCACGAAAAATCAAATCCAAAAAATAAGAATTACAAAGTTTCAGGGATATGTAACAATTTACAAGAAACCTATCAGTGAAGACCCCTATGGCTAGTAAAATAAAGAAAGGATCTTTAGTTCGTGTGATTCAGGAACAGTTGGCTAACAGCATAGAAGCCAAAGCAAGCGATAATCGCTTTCCGTCCTATCTCTTCGACAGTAAAGGGGAAGTCCTCGACCTTAACGAAGAATACGCTCTAGTTCGCTTTTATGTTCCCACGCCCA